>NZ_JADNJJ010000062.1:0-51722 GCF_015554865.1 Collinsella sp. D33t1_170424_A12
CTACGACCATTGTCGCCCGACCCACGATAGAGCTACAAGGGGAGGGGCCCCAATGTTCAACTCATATCGTCTTTCGTTGGCATGGGGACGCGGCGGGAGGCGTCGCGCGGTTACGGGTGGATGAGCTCCCAGGGCTCGACGCCCAGGCTCTCGGCAAGGCTGTCCAGCTTCTCGAGCGTGATGTTGGACGAGCCCGATTCCACCAGGTCGAGATACGGGCGGCTGATGGACGCCATCAGGCAGAACTGGCTCTTGCTCAGGTTTTGCCGGGTGCGGATGGCAGCCACGTTTTGGCCGAGGATATGTCCTGTCTTCGTCTCCATACGCTGAGTGTGCGGCGGCGTGCTGCAGCGGATGTAAACTATAGTTTACGTTCAAAGTTACTGCATACGCCGGCGCGCGTGGGCGGCAGCGGGAGGCGTGGCCGGCAGCTGCGGTGGTGGGGTGCCGAGCGGTGCGCGGGCGGGGGAGATGCGAGGGTGGTTTGTATGGATTCGTGTAGCAAGCAGGGGTTTTGCATGGTGCGGGGCGGCGTGTCGGAGCCCGATCCCGTGCTGTTCCTCGATCTGGACCGGGTGGCGTGGCTTGATTGGCGCGGCGGCGAGGACGGTGCGCGCCTGGAAATCGCTTCAGACGAAGCCGCCGTGCTGGCCGAGTGCCCGGGCGTGCGGGTGGCGCTGCTCACGGCGGTTGACGCTCGCGCGGCTGGGCGCGCGTGCGACGAGGCGGGCTTTCATCCTGTCATCGTGAGCTACGCGGCGCAGGATGGGGAAGGCGAGGTGGCGGCGCTGCAGGGTCTGGACGCGCCCGCCCGGGCGGCTGCGGCCTTCGCCCTGTGGTGCCAGGAGCAGGGTATCTCGCGTAATCGCGTGGTGTTTGCCGCGGCGCATCCAGCGGCGCTCGAGGCCATGGCCATGTCGGGCGTGGCATTGGCTATGGAGGAGGCGGGCGCCGATGCATGCCGCGCCGCCGAGGTGGCGCTGGGGCCGCGCTCCGCTGATGCGCTACGCCGTGCGCTGGCGTGCGCCCAGGCGCTGCGCTAAGGGCGCCGCAGCCAGGCGAGACGGGGCGGTTTCGCCCGGTTGCTAGGCGTTGGCGATGCGGTCGTGGTTGACGGGGCGGTAGAACAGCTCGCGCACCGTCTGCGCGTCGCGGGATTGGCCGAGCGCCCACATGGTCTTGGCCACGAGCGCCTCGGTGGTCATGTCGTCGCCCTTCAGGATGCCGGGATGCTCCGCATAGGCACGACCGACCTCGTACACGCCAAGGTCGAGGCCTTCTTCGGGCACCTGCGTGGTCATCACGATGGTGCGCCCGGAATCGACCCAATCGAAGATTGCGCGCTGGTAGGTGCGCGTGGCGTCCGCGCCGTACTCGGGGATGCCGCCCATGCCGAAGGTCTCCAGGATAACGGCATCGTAGCTGGGTGCGAGCAGCTCGAAGATCGCCGGCGTGAGGCCCGGGGTGAGCTTGAGCACGCAGACCCGGTCGTCGATGCGCTCGTAGGTGGTGGGCGCGATGGGCGGGATGGCCGGGCGGGCGGCGGCGATCTCTGCCGGGGTGGGCAGGATGGCGCTGCGGATGATGCGGTCGTTACGGATATAGGCGAGCGACGGGTAGTTCACGCTGATGAACGCATTGAAGCTCATGGTGCGCTGCTTGCGGGCGCGTGTGCCGGCGATGGCCTTGCCGCCGAAGACGATCGACACGTCGTGCGAGCGGTCGTCGATGGCGTAGAGCAGGCTCTGGTAGAGGTTGAGCTTGGCGTCGGTGAACGGGTTGCCCATGGGCTGCTGGGAGCCGGTGAGCACGATGGGCTTGCGGCTGTTCTGGATGAGGTAGGACAGCGCGGCCGCCGTGTAGGACATGGTGTCGGTGCCGTGCAGGATCACGAAGCCGTCGTGATCGTCGTAGGCGTCCATGATGACGTTGCGGATGGTGAGCCAGTCGCAGGGGCGCATGTTGGTGCTGTCGATGTTCATGGGCTGCACGATGTCGAGCTCGCACAGGCCGGCGATCTGCGGCACGCTCTGGGCCAGCTCCTCGCCGGTGAGGGCGGGGGAGAGGCCGTTGTCGTCTTCTGCCGAGGCGATGGTGCCGCCGGTGGCGATGAGCAGGATGTTCTTCATAGTGCGCATGTCCGTTCCTCGCTGGTTTCTGGGCGCTATTGTACGCCAACGCCGTGGGCGGGTTGTGGAGCGCGCCCGCGGTCGGCGGTTGGGGCGGGGCGTCTAGCTGGCAACTTGTAGCCTGTGTGCATATGCGCAGCTATGTACTGCTGTTCCATACGAAACGTGTATGATATGACGGTTATTTTCGCCTGCATAGCGTGCGACCTGCGTATTGCACGTTGGCGAGGAGCTATGAAACCCGATCCGGTAGAGAGGAGACCCATGTCTCAGAACGGATTGCATGGCGAGGCGAAGGTCCTCGTTTTTGACTTTGGCGCGCAGTACGCGCAGCTTATCGCCCGTCGCGTGCGCGACCTGCACGTGTATTCCGAGATCGTGCCGTGCGACATTTCCGCCGACGAGGTGCGCGCCATGGCGCCTGCCGCGCTCATCTTGTCCGGCGGCCCCGCGTCGGTGTACGCCGAGGACGCGCCCACGGTTGACCCGGCTATCTACGACCTGGGCCTGCCCATCCTGGGCTTCTGCTACGGCCATCAGGTGACCGCCGTGACGCTCGGAGGCGAGGTGGGCCATTCCGAGATCGGCGAGTACGGCCCGGCAACCATCGAGCGCGACCGCGAGAGCGCGCTGTTCAACGCCACGCCGCTCGAGCAGACCGTGTGGATGAGCCACCGTGACGCCGTGTCCACCGTGCCCCAGGGCTTCACCGTGACGGCGAGCACCTCCGTGTGCCCGGTCGCCGCCATGGAGAACGCCGAGCGCCGCATCTACACCACGCAGTTCCACCCCGAGGTGAAGCACACCGAGTACGGCCAGCAGCTGCTGAAGAACTTCCTGTTCGACATCTGCGGGCTTGAGGCCACGTGGACCATGGACAACCTGGTGGAGACCATGACGGACGAGTTCCGCGCGGCCGTGGGCGAGGACCGCGTGATCCTGGCGCTTTCCGGCGGCGTGGATTCGTCCGTGGTGGCAGCGCTGGGCGCCCGTGCCGTGGGGCGTCAGATGACCTGCGTGTTCATCAACCACGGGCTGCTCCGTAAGGGCGAACCCGAGCAGGTGGAGGAGGTCTTCACCAAGCAGTTCGACGTCGACTTCGTGCACGTGCATGCCGAGGAACGCTACGCCGCGCTGCTGGATGGCGTGACCGATCCCGAGGAGAAGCGCCGCATCATCGGCACGCAGTTCTGGAACGAGTTCTTCGCCGTGGCCAAGGAGCTCGAGCGCGATGGGCGCCCCGTCAAGTACCTGGCCCAGGGCACCATCTACCCCGACATCATCGAGAGCGGCGCGCGCAAGACGGGCGGCAAGACGGCCACCATCAAGAGCCACCACAACCTCATCCCGTTCCCCGAGGGCGTACACTTCGACCTCATCGAGCCGCTGGACCACTTCTTCAAGGATGAGGTGCGCGAGCTGGGCTTGGCGCTGGGCCTGCCCGAGCACATCGTGTACCGCCAGCCGTTCCCGGGCCCCGGCCTGGCGATCCGCATCATCGGCGCGGTGAGCCCCGAGAAGCTCGAGATCTTGAAGGACGCCGACGCCATCGTGCGCGAGGAGCTGGACGCCTACAACGCGCGCCTCTTCGAGCAGACCGGTGAGCGCAATAGCGAGCATTCCTGCTGGCAGTACTTCTGCGTGCTGCCCGACATCATGTCCGTGGGCGTGATGGGCGACGAGCGCACCTACGCGCGCCCCGTGATCCTGCGCGCCGTGGAGAGCAGCGACGCCATGACCGCCGACTGGGCGCGCCTGCCCTACGAGGTGCTCGCGCGCATCTCCGGCCGCATCGTGGCCGAGGTCCCCGGCGTCAACCGCGTGGCGTACGACATCACGAGCAAGCCCCCGGCGACCATCGAGTGGGAGTAGGCTGATAGGGTTCTGACCTGCATTTTTGAGTGCCGCACTGTGCCGCTGAGTTTCGTTTCGTACGAGAGTCATGGCAAAGCCGCCAGCGATGTTGGTGAGTAAATACGATAACCGAGCCTCCGTTCCCGCGTTGGGACGGAGGCTTTTTCTTTGTCGTTTTACTCCCTTTCACCTGCGATTTCGCAATTTACTCCCCCGTGTTTCAAGACGGCAAGGCACGGTGCGGCATTCGGAGGAACGGGAGTAAGGATTCATCCCAAGTGAGTAGACGCGCGATTTTTGTCTCCGAGAGCCAAACGGGGCCGTTTCGGGGCCTGTGAAACTCAAATCGAACTCAATAGGCTTTTCGGCGGTCTTCTCACAGCGTTTTCCCAGGTGGTTAATGGGGAGTAAAGAATCTCGCCGCCTCAATGAAAACGGGAGTAACCAGGGGAAATGCCGCGGCGTACTGCCGCGTGCCGCCGTGTAAGCCACCGCGTCATTTACTCCCCAGGTGCGCCGGAAATGCCTTGGCATGCAATGGGGAGTAAAAACTCAGCTTACGCAGGCCCGAGCGGCGCTCGCCGCCTGGTCCACCGTCCTGATTCGGTTGCGTTGATCGCGAAATGCGGAGAGCCGCTACAGCGAGGCTTTCCAGTCCTCGTATTCGTCGGCGTCGATCTTGCCGTTTTCGAGCTGCGCGCGCTTCTCTGCCCACAGTTCGATCGCCATCGCGGCTTTGGGCGCGTGCGGCGCCTTGGGGTTCAGGGAGAGGCCCGTGCCGTCGGCTGCGGGCACGATGCCGAAGGAGTCCTCGAGCCGCACGAGCAGCGACATGAGGTCGCCCGCAGTCTCGACGCCGTAATCCTTGAGGGCGTTGACGGACACGCCGAGCGCCGCGGAGATGGACTCGAGCAGCTCGGGCTTCACGGCGCGGATGCCGCTCTCGTAGTGGCGCACGGCCCCCTCGGTCAGGCCGACCGCCTCGGCGAGCTGCGCCTGCGTCATGCCGCGCGACTTGCGGTACCGCCTTATGTTCTCGCCTACGGACATGAGCCCTCCTCCTGGAATTACGTACCAGCACATCTTATCAGCGTACGCAAATGTACGCAATTCTATTGACAGTACAGATATGTACGTTTACTCTGAATCTGTGAACCGTACGTATCCGTACGCCATTGATTGGAGGAGCCATGGACGAGAAGGTGGCGAAGACGCCGAGGCCGCACATGCTGGACGCCGACGAGGTCGCGGAGCTGCTGAGGATCAAGAAAGGCAGCGCCTACGAGGTGATCAGGAAGATAAACGCCGAGCAGGAGGCGCGCGGGCGCGTGGTCATCCGCGGGCGCGTTCGAAGCGACGTCTTCGACGCCCTGTACTTCCCGGAGGTGGACTGACATGCCCGTGTACAAGGACGACGGCAACGGCACGTTCTACGTGCAGTGCTACTACCGCGACGCCCGCGGCTCGAAGCGCCACAAGACGAAGCGCGGCTTCTCCTCCGAGGTGGAGGCCGCAGTGTGGGAGAGCCAGTTCAAGAGCCTTAACGGCGGGGCCATGGACATGACGTTCTCCGAGTTCGTCGAGGTGTACGCCTCCGAGGTGAAGCCGCGCATACGCGAGCACACGTGGATCACCAAGGAGTACATCATCAACGACAAGCTCGTGCCGTTCTTCGGGGACATGCGCATGTGCGACGTGAGGCCGATCGACGTCATCAGGTGGCAAAACGAGCTCACCGAGCACCGGGACGCCGACGGGAAGCCCTGGGCGCCGACGTACCTGCGCACAGTGAACAACCAGCTCAACGCCATCTTCAACCACGCCGAGCGCTACTACGGCCTCAGCGACAACCCGGTGCGCAGGGTCGACAAGATAGGCTCGAAGAAGGGCGGCGAGATGCAGTTCTGGACCAAGGACGAGTACCTGAGGTTCAGCGAGGCCGTCATGGACAAGCCTCTCTCGTTCCACGCCTTCGAGCTGCTTTACTGGACGGGCATACGCTGCGGCGAGCTCCTGGCGCTCACGCCGTCCGACTTCATGCTGGAGAGCTCGCGGCTGCGCATCAACAAGTCGTACCAGAGCCTCAACGGCGTTGACACCGTGACCGACCCCAAGACGCCCAAGTCCGTGCGCACGATCGTCATGCCCGCCTTCCTGCGCGACGAGATGGCGGACTTCATCGAGATGCGCGACGACGTCGCCCCCGACGAGCGCCTGTTCGCCGTGACCAAGCACTTCCTGGCCCACGAGATGGAGCGCGGGTGCAAGGCGTCGGGCGTGAAGCGCATCCGCATACACGACATACGCCACAGCCATGTGAGCCTGCTGATAGAGATGGGCTTCTCCGCGCTGGCCATCGCCGAGCGCATGGGCCACGAGGCGGTGGACATCACCTACCGCTACGCGCACCTGTTCCCCACGAAGCAGGACGAGATGGCCGCCGCGCTCGACGGGGCGAGGGGGTAAGAAGGATGCCGTGCGAGAACAGCGCCCGCAAGCGCAGCAAGACGATGGCGTTCCGCTGCACGCCCGAGGAGCGCAAGCTCATATGCGAGATGGCAGCCTGGAGCGGCATGAACAGGCAGGACTACATCATCGCCAAGCTCACCGATACCCAGGTCGAGGTGAGGCCCTCCGTGAGCGTGCAGAAGGCACTGAGGGACTCGATGGCGGAATTGGCCAAGGAGGTGCGGCTGGCGGCCTCCTACGGCGAGCTGAGCGAGTCCCTGCAACAGAGAATTGAGCACGTGATGAGGTTCTTCCTAGCGCTCGGCGAGCCTCTTGACGCGCCGACGGAAGAGACATCGCCACGAACTACGTTTTTGGAAGAGCCGGTTCCATCCGTCATCGATGCGGGTTCCGACACCGCAAGCATCTTCGAGATGGGACGCAGGTAGGGCCTAGCGCCAGACCTCCAACGCCTTGTCCGCAAGCCATTCGGCGCGATCGGCGATATCGCCCTCGTTCCAAGACTCCTTCTCTAGGGCGCCGGCCATGGTCGCAAGGCCGGCGGCGCAGAGGGCAAGGCCGTCCTTGTATCCCTTCCCCTGCTTCTTGGTGGGCCAATCGGCATCGCGGATGGAGGCGTTGAGCGAATGCGTGATGATGGCGAGGTTGCCGAGCGTGAGGAGCTTCCGGTCCCTTCGCGTGGCAGCCTCATCGTCGAGGGCTCCCCATTTGTTGCGCCACTTCTTGGGCATCATGTGCTCGAGGGTGTACTGGTTGAACCCGAGCAGGGCCGTGCTGCTCATGCCCGGACGAATGGCGCTTTCCAGCAGATAGAGGACGCCCTTGGACTGGAGGTTGTACAGACACGATTCCTCGAATGCCGCTCGAACCTCGGCGTCGCCGGGCATGTACGTCGTCGTCTCGTCATTGGCTTCGAGAGTCTTCCTCAGCGCCTCCGCGTCCTTCACCTCGTTCAAGATCAGCGAGGTGAACAGCCTGTTGTAGTTCTTCGTGGTCGCCTGAACCAGCATTCGGCGGACGATGTAGCTCTCAAGCAGGGCGTAGATCTTAGATTCCTCGCTCGAAGACTCCGCGTTCTTTCGAACGTAGAGCACGTACGGGATGAGCGTCGAGTTCTTGAGGCCGAATATCAGCACGTTCAGGCGCTCGACGCCGGAAGCGGAGGGGATGTCCGCGTCGCAGTAGCCAGGGTCGAACGTGGACTCGAACGCCTCGGCATACGCCTTCATGTTGTCGAGAATCTCGACCTTGTCGCCGTTGCAGTACCTGCCGATGAAATCCTTGTAGGACTGGAAGAGGTTCGAAGTACGCGAATAGAAGAGCTTGTCCTCGGTCGTGACGCCACGCCTCTTGTCCTGGACCAGAATCTGGAGGAACGCGTCGAAGAAGAGGTCGACGAGCGTGCGCTTGATGCGCCCGGTAACGATCTCCTGCTCCCAATACTCCCTCTTCTCAGCCGTGGGCTCGAAGACGTCTTCCCAGCACTCCTTGAACGCCTGCTCGTTCTCGCGGTTGAAGAAGTAGTTCTTAAGGAGCTCCGCCGTCGTCAGGCGCACCCCGAGCGAGTTGATGGTGTCGAATATCTGCTGCTCGTCCTCGCCCTCGGTAAGATCGATGCAGACGAACTGGACGTTCGACTTGATCGTGTTCCTGTCGACCTTCTCCGGGTCGATATTCTTGAGGAAGTAGTTGTAGGCAAGGACGATGGCCGAGGAGCCCTCGAGGGGTTCGCAGCCCGTGGCGCTGACGACCTTTTCGAAATCCTGCCGGTCGTACTTGCCGTGCCGCAAGGCGACATCGCCGGTCTCCAGGACGAAATCTCGCTCAAACAAATTGTTGGTGCCGTTTTTTGCACAGAGTGCCTTGAAGAAGATGACCATGGTCGTGAGTCGCTGCTGGCCGTCGATGACGGTGCGAACCTCGGAGACCTCGGACCAGGTGTTGCCGGAGGAGGCCTGCTTCAGGATGATGGAGCCCAGGAAATAGGGCCGCTTCGAGGCCGTGACGAACTCCATGTCGCCGAGGAAACGCTCCCATTGCTCTTCTCCCCAGACGTACGCCCTTTGGTAAAAAGGTATTTCGAGCAGGCGCGATCCGTTGAACACGCCGCTTATCGTTGCTTTTCCTGCATCCATCCTTAAAGCCCTATCTATCCTTTGCGGTTATTGCTGGCGGGGTCAATTTTATCAATACGCTGCTTGACCCTTTAATGTTCCCGGTCCTTGCCGTCTTCTCCCCAGAAGGTGCTCGAAGATGATGCGCAGGTCCTCGTCATCAAGGCAGCCGCCCTCGAGGCAGCCACGGTCGATGGTATCGATCATCGTCTGCCCCTTCTTCTTCGAGCGGTCGTAGATCACTGTGTCGAGGGATAGCTCCCTGCCGTCGCGCGTGAACATCTCGTGCATGAATTCGGCACTGTTCGCTTGACTTCAATCGCGTACCGCGTGCTCGAGCGGGCCGCTTCCCCTCGATATGGCGACATCCCAATGCTCGCAGTTAAGCAGAAGAAGTCGGTTCATGAACTCGACGCCCGAAAAACCGAGTCTCGCAAACGGCGGAAATAGAGGGTCATCTGAAAAGACCGCAGCATACTCACTGCTCAACGGCATATACGCGAGATGAAAATCGTACGAGTCGTCCTCGGGCCCGATGATGAACATAGGCATCGACGTCGTAACGAACCCTGAGCCGACGGGTGCCCTAAGGATGGAGAAGCTCTTCTCAAAAAAAGCCTTTCGAATACGGTTAACTGGCACAATATCATCGTTGGAGAAGAGCATGGTTGCGGCGGCGGCAAGCTCGACCACCGCTTGGGAATCCCCGCGCCAATCCGACCAATCGAGCAAGCCGAGCTCATAGGGTGTCAGATGAACGTTTCTGAGCAGCTCTTCGGCAGTCTCGCGTGACCATTTCTTGTCGACGCGCATACTGATAGGGTGCCGGACGATGATATTTGCTGCCAGCTCGCAAACGGCGGCTTTCCCATCAGAATACCCTTCGTCTTCGCACTGGTCTTCTTTCTGGCGTTCCAAAAAGCGATCGTAAAGCGGCGCGATGCGGCTCTCGAGCTCAGATAGCTTAACCTCGATGAGGTTCTGCGCATAGAATCTGTCTGTCGCATCGCCTGTCGCATCGGCATGCTCGACCTCATAAAGATCGCGCATGCTGCAAAGGTTCTCGCAATTCGTGCGGAAGAAGGAGCCCTTCTGTCTGCTGTAGGCATGAAGCTGCCCGGAGGAATCCGCGAAATGGCGCAGGTAGAACCGCGGCACCCAGTGCTGCTTTCGCGTCATCTTTCCGGGCAGCTTCGACATCCTAAGCCTTCACCGCCTCGTATTGGTAGGTCGTGCGCACGTTGTAATGGAAGTCGTTTCCGAGGTCCAGCGCCTCGAAGTGCTTCTTGGCGCAGCCGATCTTGATCTTCTCCGCGTCGCGCAGGGCGGGCTCGCCGTTCTTGCCGCCCTTGGTCTCGGTCACGAAGTACACGCGGCGCTCGCCGTCGGCCTCCTCGACGTACGCCCAGTCGGGGTTGTAACTGCCGAGCGGCGTGTCGATCTTGAACGCCGAGGGCAATTTCGCGAACACGAGAACCTCCTCCTGCTTGTCTAGAGCCTCGGCAAAGGAGCGCTCGACCCCCGCCGAGTCGTAGACCACGTAGTTGTACAGGCTCTTGCTCGTCATGTCCGGCTTCCACGCGTTCTGCCCAAGGTAGGCCGTGTAGTCGTCAAGCTCGAGGTCGCGCATGGTGTACCACTCGTCCTCGGGAAGGCGCACGTACTTGATGCCCTGGGCGATGAGGTCGTTCTTCACGCGGTTGATCTTGTCGCCGACCTGCGCGAGGAAGGTCGCGGGGTCGATCTCGAACTCGTCGAGGCGGCTGCAGCCCTCGAGGATCGCCTTGATGGTGCCGCGGGTGAGCCCGACGGCGTCCTGCAGCTCTGCGATCGGGTCGGGAAGGTCGTATTTCACCTTTCCCGAAACGGACACCACGGAGGTGCCCGTGCCCTCGGCGCTCACGCCCGCGTCGTCGATGCCCAGCGAGGCACGCTCGCTCGTCACCTGGGGCGGGCGCACGGCGAGCATGCCGTCGACAGCTTCGATGGCATGTTCGATGAGCTTGCCGGAGTCGACCTCGACCTGGAAGCGCGTGCGCTGGCGGATGCGGTCCCACAGGGCCTGGAACGCAGGGTCGAGCGTGACGTCCTTCTGCAGCTCGACCGAGACCTCCTTGGCCTTGTCACGGATCTGGACCCTCTGGGACTTGTGGATGATGATCGCCTCGACCTGCTCCTTGGCAGGCTCGAGCTCGGCGGGGAGCTCGACCTTGCCCTCCTCGGCGGCCGCCTTCAGCTCGGGCGTCACCGCGCCCTTGTCGTCGACCATGCCGGTCGCGACGAGGTGGTCGTAGACCTGCTTGGACTTCTCGTAGCCCAGGCGCTCCTCGACGCCATCATCGCCCTTGACCGTGACCTTCGTGAAGCTCTCCGGAGTGATGACGCCGAACTTGAAGTCCTCAGCCTCAAGCTCCTTCTGCAGGCCGTTGGCGAAGTCGTCGTAGCTCTCGTTCGCGATGACGGTGAGCACGTTCGCCTCTGGGTCGTACAGGCGCTCGCCATCCTGGTTCACGCACAGGCGCAGACCGCGGCCGATCTTCTGGCGCTTGGTCAGGTTGTCCTTTGTCTCGACGAGCGTGCAGATCTGGAACACGTTGGGGTTGTCCCAGCCCTCCTTGAGCGCGGAGTGGCTGAAGACGAAAGAGACGTCCTTGTCCGCGTCCTTGCCGTCCGGGAAGGAGATGAGCGTCTCCTTCTTCTGCATGATGAGCTCGAAGGCCCCGGCGTCGTCGGCGGTGCCGGCGGCTCCCTTGGAGTCCTTGAACTTGCCCTTCTTGTCCTTGGCGAAGTATCCCTGGTGCACGGCGTGGGGGTCGCGCACCAGCGGGGCGCCGACGGCTTCGTAGCACTCGAGCCACGTGCCCTTGCCGATCCCCGCCGCCTTTGCGATGCGACGAGGCGCCTTCGAGTTCAGGGCACCTGCGTACTCCTCCTCAAACATCAGGGCGTACAGGCCGCCGTGGACTTCGGGCTCGTAGACGCGGTATCGGTCGACGCGGTCGATGAAGAAGAGCGAGAGCACCTTCACGCCGCGCGGCCACAGCTCGAACTGGCGGGCCAGGTGGTCCTCGATGGTGCGGCGGATCTGAGCGCGCTTGACGACCTCCTCGTTGACGTCGCCCAGCGCCTCGCCGAGCTCGAGCACCTCGCCGTTCTGGAACTCTATGAACTCGTCGCCCACTGCGGCGCCGATGTTGTTGACCACCCAGCCGCTCTCGTAGTCGCTGTTCTCGCCGCTCTTCTGGTAGAGGTCGTTGCCGGTCTTCACCGTGACGGCCTTGCGCTTCTGCGTGCCGTCGGCCTGGCGCACGTCGATGGACACCTTGGCGGAGAACGGGTCGGACTTGACGGACTCGAGCCTCACGTACGCGCCGTTGAGGTTCGCCTCGGCCTTGATCGAGTCCACGCAGATGCCCTTCACCAGGTGGCGCTCGAAGGCGTCGACCGGCGTGAGGCGGTAGATCATGTTGTAGGCCTGCTTGTGCGTGGCCGAGTAGCGCAGCACGAACAGCGGGTTCAGGCTCTTGATGGCGGCCTTGGCCTGCTTGGTGTTGTCGACGCTCTGGGGCTCGTCGATGATGACGACGGGCTTGCAGGCGCTCACGAGCTCGCGAGGGCTGAAGCCGCCGGTGAGCTTCTCGCTGGGACGGTGGAAGAGGTTGCCCTCCTTCGCGGTGCCATCCTTCTCGAGGCCCTTGTTGAACGCGTCGATGTTGATGACCATGACCTGGATGGAGCTCGACGTGGCGAAGTTACCCACCGGCCCCATGTCCTTCGAGTCGTACACGAAGTAGTCGAGCGGCGTGCGGTCGTAGAGCGTCTCGAAGTGCCTGCGGGTGGTCTGGAGGCTCTTGAGGACGCCCTCGCGGATGGCCACGCTCGGCACGACGATAACGAACTTGGTGATGCCGTAGCGGCGGTTTAGCTCGTAGATGGAGCGGATGTAGACGTAGGTCTTGCCGGTGCCGGTCTCCATCTCGACGGTGAAGTCTCGCAGGCGCCCATCGGTGAGGACGTCGGTTGCCGGGAGGCAGCCCTCCTCCTGCACGGCGTGCAGGTTGTCGAGGAGCTGGCCCGGCGCCACGCGAAGCTCGTTGCCGTGGCCGACCATGAGCTCGCCGATTGCCGTCTGGCCTTTGCGGCCGGAATCGGCGGAGAATACGCTGCCAATAAATTGTTGTCCGCGGAACAGGTCGCAGGTTGCTTCGATGGCCTCCAGCTGGTGCTGCTGGTCGGATGAGAACTTGAACTCGAGCGCCGCCATGCTAGACCGTCCTCAATTCGATCTCACAGCCCATGCGCTCGCCGGCGTGCTTGAAGATCTGCACGGCGTTGAGCTTGAGGGTGTCGTCGAGGACGGAATCGAGGATGAGAACGCGCCTGGGCTCCATGTCGGCGATGGCCTCGAGCGCCTCAATGGTGAGGCCTCGGGACATGCAGCAGACGAGCTCGTCGCAAGCGACGGACCAGATGGGATAGCCCGCGGCTTCAGACTTCTCGACGGGCAGCGTGAGCTCGAGGCCCCATTTGAGCATCATCTCGAAGACGATATCCATATCGGAGCGATCGGGCTTGACCACGTCGAAGAGGAGCTGACCGGGCTCGGGCTTCTCAATGCCGGACTCATCGAGCTCGAACACACGGAAGCCGATGTCGGGAAGCTGCTTGGGTCCCTCGCCAAGCTTGAGTTGACGGTTGGATTCCTCGAGCTCGGTTTTGATTTTGTCGCCTGCGCGGCGAATGCGTCCTTCGCCTATGTCGCAGAGAGTCTCATACCCGTCCTTGTAGGCGTCGCGTTTCGGGTCACAAGGCTCTGGAAGCTGGACAAGGATAAACTGATAGCGATCATCTTTTCCGAGCTCCTGCAGGAACATGGCATGGGCGGTCGATGCTGAGCCTGAGAAAAAATCAAGCACAATATCACCCGTGCTTAAATGCTCATGTACGGTAAAGAAGCAAGCAACCGAAAACAATAGATAGACCGCCAGCACTACACTATTCCGAACCAAAGACCAAAAGATAAGCATTTTGAGAAAATCTAAACTTTTGGATTTTCCTACAATGCCGACTACGGCGGAATCCCTCCCACTCCTTATATATTTCTTTCTGTATACATTGAATTTGTATTTAGTAAAATGCAGACAACACCACGGATCGGCTTTTGGCTGGACAATTCCAACCAAACACCGCAGCAGACAGTAGAAACCATTCTGAACGTTAGGAAGCCGGTATGATTGTTACATATAAGGGGAAGAAAAATTTCTTTTAGATACTTGTTTTCCTAAAACTGATGTGATATAATAATTCAAGTCCAGAAAAGGAGTAAAAAATATGCGGCAAGGTATTCTTAAATAAAACTATAATCAAATAGTGGGAACAAAGGATTATGATAGTCCCTTTTGTAGGGGCTTAGTTTTTTGTACCCAATTTAAGAATACTTTTGCCTTATCAATTTTGACATATCCCCAAAAACAGCACTCACAAACAGGTGTAGGCTGTATATGTGTATGTCCGCAAATTATCATCCCCAGTGGTAAAAGTATTTTACTGCTGGGGATTTTTATGCCCTTCGGGGCAGTAAAGGGAGGACAATCACATGAAAATAATCAATATTGGAATTCTTGCCCATGTAGACGCTGGAAAGACGACCTTGACGGAGAGCCTGCTATATGCCAGCGGAGCCATTTCAGAACCGGGGAGCGTCGAAAAAGGGACAACGAGGACGGACACCATGTTTTTGGAGCGGCAGCGTGGGATTACCATTCAAGCGGCAGTCACTTCCTTCCAGTGGCACAGATGTAAAGTCAACATTGTGGATACGCCCGGCCACATGGATTTTTTGGCGGAGGTGTACCGCTCTTTGGCTGTTTTAGATGGGGCCATCTTGGTGATCTCCGCTAAAGATGGCGTGCAGGCCCAGACCCGTATTCTGTTCCATGCCCTGCGGAAAATGAACATTCCCACCGTTATCTTTATCAACAAGATCGACCAGGCTGGCGTTGATTTGCAGAGCGTGGTTCAGTCTGTTCGGGATAAGCTCTCCGCCGATATTATCATCAAGCAGACGGTGTCGCTGTCCCCGGAAATAGTCCTGGAGGAAAATACCGACATAGAAGCATGGGATGCGGTCATCGAAAATAACGATAAATTATTGGAAAAGTATATCGCAGGAGAACCAATCAGCCGGGAAAAACTTGTGCGGGAGGAACAGCGGCGGGTTCAAGACGCCTCCCTGTTCCCGGTCTATTATGGCAGCGCCAAAAAGGGCCTTGGCATTCAACCGTTGATGGATGCGGTGACAGGGCTGTTCCAACCGATTGGGGAACAGGGGAGCGCCGCCCTATGCGGCAGCGTTTTCAAGGTGGAGTATACAGATTGCGGCCAGCGGCGTGTCTATCTACGGCTATACAGCGGAACGCTGCGCCTGCGGGATACGGTGGCCCTGGCCGGGAGAGAAAAGCTGAAAATCACAGAGATGCGTATTCCATCCAAAGGGGAAATTGTTTGGACAGACACCGCTTATCCGGGTGAAATTGTTATCCTTCCCAGCGACAGCGTGAGGTTAAACGATGTATTAGGGGACCCAACCCGGCTCCCTCGTAAAAGGTGGCGTGAGGACCCCCTCCCCATGCTGCGGACGTCGATTGCGCCGAAAACGGCAGCGCAAAGAGAACGGCTGCTGGACGCTCTTACGCAACTTGCGGATACTGACCCGCTTTTGCGCTGCGAGGTGGATTCCATCACCCATGAGATCATTCTTTCTTTTTTGGGCCGGGTGCAGTTGGAGGTTGTTTCCGCTTTGCTGTCGGAAAAATACAAGCTTGAAACAGTGGTAAAGGAACCCACCGTCATTTATATGGAGCGGCCGCTCAAAGCAGCCAGCCACACCATCCATATCGAGGTGCCGCCCAACCCGTTTTGGGCATCCATCGGACTGTCTGTTACACCACTCCCGCTTGGCTCCGGTGTACAATACGAGAGCCGGGTTTCGCTGGGATACTTGAACCAGAGTTTTCAAAACGCTGTCAGGGATGGTATCCGTTACGGGCTGGAGCAGGGCTTGTTCGGCTGGAACGTAACGGACTGTAAGATTTGCTTTGAATACGGGCTTTATTACAGCCCGGTCAGCACGCCGGCGGACTTCCGCTCATTGGCCCCGATTGTATTGGAACAGGCATTGAAGGAATCAGGGACGCAACTGCTGGAACCTTATCTCTCCTTCACCCTCTATGCGCCCCGGGAATATCTTTCCAGGGCTTATCATGATGCACCGAAATACTGTGCCACCATCGAAACGGTCCAGGTAAAAAAGGATGAAGTTGTCTTTACTGGCGAGATTCCCGCCCGCTGTATACAGGCATACCGTACTGATCTGGCCTTTTACACCAACGGGCAGAGCGTATGCCTTACAGAACTGAAAGGGTATCAGGCCGCTGTCGGCAAGCCAGTCATCCAGCCCCGCCGTCCAAACAGCCGCCTGGACAAGGTGCGCCATATGTTTCAGAAGGTAATGTAAAGATACCTACCGTCAACGCCGAGAAATTTATGGGCATTGTCCGCAAGCACCTTGCCTTTGAAGAACTGACCCCCACTCTCTTGCGGGAAATGATCGAGAAAATTGTGGTGCATGAGTGCAGCTATGATGAGAACGGCACCCGCAGGCAGGACATTGAGATTTATTACAGCTTTGTCGGCAAGATTGACTTGCCCGAATAACCGCCCGACCTATCCGACACAATGGCCAAGTGTCGGATAGGAACGGCAAAATTTTTTGCACTTCTATTGCTTCTTTATCACACATAAGCAAACGGACGTGTCGCGCAGCACCGTAGCCGTTCCGCGCAACGAAAAGCCTCACCGCCAGCGATCTCGTGCGCACATCGGCCGCAAGCGGCACGGGAGAGGCCGTCCCGATTAGGGTAGCGGCGCCGCGACTCGGAAACGCGCCTCCGTCCTCCACGCGACGTCCCGACGTAACCCTCGCGAGCGCCCCGGCAACCGCCGACGGGCCGCATCCCATGCCCGGAGGGTCTCGGCGCCCATGGCCGGTTCCATGCCGCACGCCTCCGCCCCTCCGACCCGAAACCCGCCCCGGCGCTCCTTGGACGCGCAGGGTCGCACGCCGGCAGGCGGCCCGCAAGGGCCGCGACACTTTTTCGGGTTCTTCGCCCCATGCGCTGCGCGCGCGAACAACGCGAAAAACTGACGTCGGGAGATTTCTACAACCACGTCCGACTTCGCTTCCTCCCTTGCCGGCACGCCCGCGCTGCATGCGACTCACGCGACGCAAGGCACGCCACAGGGGCGGGCCTCAGAGTCTAAGGAGCAAGACATGAACGACATGAAGGAAAAGGCGATGGGCGCGGTCAAGGCCTTCCTCGAGCGCAAGGGCTACGAGATCGTCGACGAGGCCTGGCAGGGGCCCGAGGGTATCGGCGGGATCGACCTCGTGGCGGTGGACGAGGACGGGACCCTGGTGTTCGTCGACGCCACGGCCCGGATCGGGACGGACGGCTTCCCCGAGGCCCACAGGGCGCGCGGGCTGCGCGAGGCGCTGGCGGCGACGTGGCTCGCCGGCAACGGCGACGACTACGCCGACACCCCGGTCCGCTTCGACGAGGTGGCGATGATGGTCGTCAAGGAGAACCGCGCGCTCCTGCGCCACCACGTCAACTGCTTCGGCGAGATGGAGCCGCTCTCCTAGGCGGCGCGCCCGGCCCCGGGCTCCCGGGGCCGGGTTTCCCCGAAACTCGGCCCCTGTACCACGAAAGCGTACATATCCGTACGTTTTCGTGGTACACTCCGCTTGTCGGACAAATCCGTACGATTTTGTCCCGACGCTCCGAGACTCGGGGCGCGCCGGACCGGATGCGGCGAGGCGCGCCCCACGCTAGAGAGGACGCGACCCATGCGCACGATAGCCATTTCCAACTACAAGGGCGGCGTCGGCAAGACGACGACCGCCGTGAACCTGGCGGCCATCTTCGCCGCCCGGGGCCTTCGGACCCTGCTCGTCGACCTCGACCCGCAGGCGTCGGCCACCGACTTCTTCGGCCTCTACGACCGGGCCGCCTCCGAGCGGCGCACATCGGTCGAGCTGCTCTACGGCGGCGCGCCCGTGGAGGAGATCGCCTACGCCGCCGGGGAGAACCTCGACGTGGTGGCCTCGACCATCGACCTCGTCGACCAGAACGAGATGCTCCTGCGCGAGCAGCGCCTCAAGTTCGCGCTCGACGACGCCTCGGGCTCCTACGACGTCTGCCTCATCGACTGCAGCCCCGTGATGCGCAGGCTCGCCTTCAACGCCTACCTCGCCGCCGCGGAGGGCGGCATGGTCGTCATCCCCGTGAAGCTCGACTCCACCGTGATGCGCGGCACGGCGCTCACCGTGGAGGCGACGCGCTCAATCGCGGACGCCCTGCGCATGCCCACGCCCAGATGGAAGATACTGCGCACCTGCGTGCCCGGCCGCATGACCAACGCCGAGACCACGGGCGCGGCCGTGCTCGACGGGTTCTTCCCAGACGAGCAGTTCGAGACGGTCATACACGCGAGCAGCAAGGTCTGCGAGGGCAGCTGGCAGTGGAAGCCGGTGGCCGCCTTCGAGCCGGGGAGCCGCCCCGCGCGCGACTACGAGGCCCTCGCCGACGAGGTGTACCGTGAGCTCGCCTAGCCAGGTGGCCGCGGGATTCACCATCACGGGGCTCCTCGACGGCGCGTCCCGCACCCGCGGGCGCTACCCGGTGTCCGAGATCGCGGTGGCCGACATCGCCGACCACCCGGCGAACGCCGCGTACTCCATGGACCCGGCCGGCATAGCCGAGCTCGCCGAGTCGATACGCCAGGACGGCCTCACCGACCTGCCGCTGGTGCGCAAGGTCGGAGACGGCTCGTGGCAGATGGTCTCCGGGCACCGCCGCAAGGCCGCCTACGCGCTGCTCGCCAAGGACGACCCCGCCTACGAGAGGATGCCCTGCCGCGTGATAGAGGGCATCGACGACGAGCGGGCGGTGACGCTGCTCCACGCCGCGAACTACTTCACCCGCGCGCTCACCGTGACCGAGCGCGCCGCCGCGACCGAGGCGCTCAGGGGCGACGCCGTGCGCCTGCGCTCCGAGGACCCGTCGCTTTCCGGCATGCGCGTCGACGACGTGAAGGCCGCCATCATCGAGCGGCAGACGGGCCGCAAGGTCTCCGGCAAGACCATCGCGCGCGAGGAGAGGCTTGCCCGCAGGATCGCCGAGGACCTCTCGCCCGAGTGGGCCGCCGAGGCCGACCGAGGCAACCTCAGCGCCGAGGCGGTGCGCTCGCTCGCGGGCATGCCGAAGGAGCGCCAGGCGGAGATGCACGCCGCGATGGAGCCCTGGCGGCGCACCAAGCGGGAGCTCTCCGACTACGTGAGGAGCGAGAGCAAAACGCAGGCCGGCCCCGACGGGCGCATCGCGAAGGCCGCGAGGTTCGTGGCCGACTTCCTCGAGAGCCCGCCCGAGAGCCCGAGCGCTGCCGACCTCTCGCTGCTGCGGGAGATGGCGCTCATGACCGCGCCCTACGCGGAGGCGGGCGCAGGAGCCCGGAAGGTCCGAAGAAGGGCCTCGCATTCGAAATCCAGCAAGTAGCCTATGGCGTCCGACATCGCGTCGGGCGTCCATAGCACTTGGGGACCGGGCGGCCTCGGACCCGTCATGCCGCGGGCCGTTTGGGAGCCCGCTTACACGAGGCCCGGTCCCAGAGGCGGCGCCCGAGCCGGGCCGCCGCCTGCGGGGAATCCCCCGCGCCCCTAGAGAGACGCGCCCGCCGCACGGCGGGCCCGAGGAAAGGAATCCGCAATGGAAGAGAGCGTCGGCGGCGCCAGGGGCAAGGAGCGCCGCGTCACGCTCCGCATGGAGGGAGGCGACTACGACGCGCTCTGCGAGCGGTGCGAGCGCGCCGGCCTCAGCAAGTCGGAGTACCTGCGCTACCTCGTGCGCATACCGCTGTCGACGGAGGCGAACGCGGGAGACGAGCACCGCATACTCGTCGACCGGAAGGCCCTGTGGGCGATGTCGCGCGAGCTCACGAAGTGGGGCTACCACTACAACCAGGCCGTGCACGCGATGAACCTCATCAACTTCCACGCCCGCCACGGGCGCGTCGACCGCGACCTCGTCGCGGATAGCGTCCCGACGATCGAGCGCGAGCTCGCCGACGTGAACGCCGCGGCCCGAGAGATGGCGGCGGAGCTCGGTCGCATCGGCGCCGACTCGCTCGTGGAGGGCTCGCCATGCCGATCCTGAAGCCGATAAGCGGCCACGGCTCGACGGGCGGCATCCGCCGCTACCTCGAGAAGGGAGGCCGCGCCCTGGCGCGCGACCTGTTCAACCTGAGCTACGACGAGCGCGACGCCGGCGCGATGGGGGAAGACGCCAAGGAGGCCTGCGCCTGGGACGCCGAGATGGACGCCACGCGCGCCGCCTTCGGCACGGACGCGCCCTGGCGGGGAAAGCCCGCGCGCACGTTCAAGCACTTCGTGCTCTCGCCGGACCCCGGCGACAGCATCGACCTGGCGGCGCTGCGCGAGCTCGCGTGCTCGTGGGCGCTCAAGCACTTCGGCGACCACGAGATCGCCATCGTCTACCACGACGACAACGCCCGCGGCATACCGCACGCGCACATCGTCGTGAACAACGCCAACCTCCGAACCGGCTACCGCATGCAGACCCAGCACCCCGAGGACCTCAACCGAGACCTTCAGGACATGGCGCGCGAGCGCGGGCTGTCGGGGCTCTCCAACGACCGAGCTCCCGAATCGCCGTCGAAGGCGCGCGGGCATGCCGGCGCGGGCGGGCCAAGGAGCCGCAGGAGCGTCTACCTGGGCCGGGCCGAGAAGGAGATCATGCGCTCGGGCGGCTACTCGTGGGTCGGCGACATCCGCGCCCGCGTCGCGCTCGCCAAGACCACGGCGCGCGACGAGGCGGAGTTCCTCGGCATCCTCGACGCCCTGGGCGTGCACGTCGCCGACAACTCGGCCAAGGCGCGGCGGGACGACTGGGTGTTCAGCCTGGCGGAGGAGCCCTCCAAGAAGGTCAGCGGCGAGCGCCTGGGGTTCGTCTACGGCAAGGAGATGCTCCGCCGGCGCTTCGAGCGCGAAAACGTCTACCGTCCCACGGACGCGAGCACCGCGCGCATCCGCGAGGCCGCCGAGCGCGCCCTCGAGCTCAACGACCTCTCGGAGCTGAGCAGGCTCTCCTCGGCGCTCGAGACCTGCGCGAAGTTCGACGTCGAGTCCATCGAGGAGTTCGGTCTCAGGATGGCGACGCTCGACCGGCGCGGCCAGGCGGGCGGCGAGGGGTACCGCCGCCTCGAGGCTGCGCGCGCCTACATGTCCGAGAACGGGCTCATGCCCCTCAAGACCCGCTACGGGGACGGTGAAGGGCGCGACGATGCCAGCGGCAATTCGCGCCAGTGCCACCGAGCGGACGAGCAGCAGCGCATCCTCGCCGCCGAGCGGCAGCGGGCCCAGCAGGACCAGCGCAGGGAGAGGGGCCGGAGATGATGGTGAGGATAGAGTGCGAGGGCGGCAGGACGACGCTGTTCGACGCGCTCTCGTTCACGGAGGGCTCGCCGTTCTCCGGCGCGAACATGCTCACGGAGTTCGAGCTCGAGATGCGGGAGGAGCCCGAGAAGGGGCTCTGGCTCACGGCGAACTGGCACCAGGTGCGCGACGACTGGCGCGCCGACGCGCCCGCGGACGGCATACCGGCCGCGCGGAGGTCCCGCGGCTGGCGCTTCATGCTGGCCTCGGAGGCCGAGCTCGGGCGAGCCCGCCGCGTCCTGCTCGACGGCGACGAGGCGTTCGCCCGGGTGCGGGGCTTCCTGTGCGACTCGGCCGCGATCGGCGCCTGCTACCGCGAGCACGTGGGCCCTCCCTCAAAACCGCTGAAGTCGCAGATAAGGGACCTGCAGCGCGCGCTGGGGAGGGCGGAGGTCCCGGGCGTGCCGGACGGGCTGGCGAGGCTGCTCGCGGAAGAGAAGGAAGAGGGCGCCGAGGAGGGCGCCCGCAAGGTCAAGGAAGATTGGGGTGACGTCGATGAAGAGGCTTGGTAGGTTCCTCTTGGCGGCGCTGAAGGTCACGCTGGGCTTTTTCGTCTGGCTGTTCCGCGCCGTGTTCAGGTGGGTGATGTGAGAAGAGGCGGGCAATTGCCCGCCTCTTTCCGTTGTGCGATTTCGATTTCCCACGGCTAGTCCTGGTCGTCGTCGCCGGCTGCGCAGCAGGCGTAGGCCGTGAGCGTGAAGAGCCCCATGAGGAGACCTATTCCGAAGGGCGCGAATCCCATGCTTCCACCTCCTTCGCGTAGACGACGGTGCGGGAGTTGCTCGTCTGGTAGCTACAGGTGACGAAGGCCCAGGCTTGGACGACGTCTTTCGGCTCTTCCAGGACGACCTCGCATCGGGACAATTTGTCCCCGAGATAGGAGTCGAGCGCCGCCGCGTCGGCGAAGTCGGTCCGCTTGCCCTCCGAGCTCGCGTCGACCACGTCGGCCGCGAAGACCTCTAGCTCGATCGCCTTCTCGCGAGTGAAGACCCGGATGGTGCGGTGCCCCTCGGCGAAACCGCGCGACGAGTACTGCGCGAGCGGCGCGAACATGGTGCCGTCGGACATGTGGTGCCCGTACACGATGACGAGCGGGCTCTCGGCTCCCTGCGCGCAGCCTGCGTCGATGTAGGGAGCGCCCCATGCGGAGCACTCGCCGTTAGCATCGTGCGTGAGGTAGAAGTCGGGCGATTCCGACCGGCCCTGGACGATCGGGTAGTCGACGGTCGTGCCCGGCACGCGCACCCATGCGACGACGGAGGCGGGAAGGGCGTCCCAATCGATTCCGCCTCCCGTCTCTTGAGCCTCCATTGCCGCGTCCTCTTCCGCAGCGGGCACCTCGTGCACCACGTACGGGTTCCTCTCGGGCTGCGGCAAGACGGCGAGCGCCGCCAGCGCCAGCAACGCCACGACGACGGCGAGCGCCGTGGCGGCTTTCCCTTTGTTCATGTCCTCCCCCGTTCGCAGGGGAGGCCCCGGGCGAGCGCCCAGGGCCTCCGGTTCGGTATCGATGCGCTGCCGCTACTCTTCCGGCTTTTCGGCCGCCTCGTCCTTGCTCGCGGCCGCCTTGCGCTTGCGATACGCAAGCGCTCCGCCCGCACCCGCCGCAGCTGCCAGAGCGATGCCCGCGGCCACGGCGTAGCCGGTGCCGTCGGGGGCGTCGGCCCCGGTCTTGGCGTAGGGCTCCTCGGGGACCTCGGGCGTGCCGGGGTTGTCCACGACGACGCTCTGCTCGGCGGAGTCGATGTCCTCGTGGGCCGCAACGACGTTGCCGGCGGAGTCCAGGACCTTCTCGAAGACGACGAGCTCGTCTCCCTCGGCCAGGCCCTCGGTGTCGAACTCGAAGGTCACCTCGACGGTGCCGGAGGGCGCCTCGGGCTCGAAGGGCGTGCGCGCGGTCACCTCGTTGCCGTCCTTGTCGAGGAACGGCTCTCCGGTGCCCTTGTCCATGAGCGTGCCCACGGCGATGTAGGTCTCGCCGGGGACGAGGCCCTTGTAGGCCACCGTGTCGACGACCTTGGCCTTGCCGGCCTCGATGACCTGGTCGCCGTCGGCGGCGTCAGCCGCCTGCGTGCTTACCTCGACGGCGACGTGGACTGTCTGGCCCTCGTCGGAGAGGTCCGCGTGCGACGCCACCTCGGCTCCGTCCTTGCGTAGGCTCTCGAACACGACCAGGTCGCGGCCGCCGAGCAGGCTCGCGTCGAAGGAGATCTCGACGTCCTGGTTGCCCGTCGAGAGCGCGGGGGCGAACTCGGCCTTGGCCTCCACGGGCATGCCCGAGACGTCGGTCACGGGCTTGCCGGTCGCCTTGTCGACGAGGGTGGCCGAGAGCTCGTACTCCTCGCCGGCCTTCAGGCCCTCGTAGGCGACGGCGTCGACGACCTTGGCCTCGGCGTCGGCCGAGACGTCCTTGTCGCCGTCCGCCCCGTCCTTTGCCGTGGTGGAGATGCGCGGGCCCTCCTGGTCGTCAAGGCCCATCCACACGGCCTTCGCGACCGTCGAGTCGCGATCGATCCAGAAGCTTCTCGTGATGAGCTCGAGGCCCTCGTTGGCATCGCAGCGCAGCTCGGTCATGGTGTAGGCGCCGTACGGCAGGGCCGCCAGCGAGTCGTCGACCGGCGCCGAGGAGCCGTCCTCGCCGAGCGAGAACCAGATGCCGGCCTTCGGGTCCATGTCGGCGGCAGCAATCGGGCCCTCATGGCCGAGCAGGGCGTCGTTGGCGTTGGTGTCCCTCGAGTGCTTGTTCCAGCTGCTCGCGGTCGACGCGTCGCCGTTGCGGTCCGTGACCAGCACGTGAATCTCGCCGGTGGCCGCGTTCTCGATGGCGAACGGAACCATGAGGCCGGCGTTGTCGGACTCGCTCTTCTTGGAGAGCTCGAGGTCGTTGCGCACCACCTGGTCGCGGAACTCGAGCGCGGCGCCGTCCGCGGAGGCGCTCACGATCTCGTCGCCGGTGCGGACCTCAAAGGTGCGGGGCTCGCCGTCGGTCAGCAGGTAGCTCCCGTTCGTCGCCGTCTCCCGCACGTCGTAGGTTCCGTACGGCAGTGCGTCGGCCGCGGTCTGCGCGGTGTAGGCGCCGGCCTCGTCGTTCCATGCGGTGGTCAGCGTGGCCACGGCCTCGCCCGGCTCGCGCCACTCGCCGTCAACGAGGACCTTGTGCGCCGAGCGGTTCGTGACGGTGAACTCGATCCCGTCGAGGCCGGGGTGCTCGCCAGGCGCCTCCTTGTGGCCGCTGCCCGCGAGCGCCTCGGACGCCTGCAGCTCCTTGTCGGACTTGGTCACCTGCACGCCGCCGTGGAAGACCTCGTCGGTCACGGGGTCGCCCGTGAGGTCGCACACCTCGCCGGCCTTCACGGTGAACGCGACGGGGACGTCGCTGGCGTCGTAGCCCTCGGGCGCGCCGGACTCGACGATGCGGTAATTGCCCGCGGGAAGCGCGTCGGCGCCGGTCGCGGCGACGTGCGACCCGTCCTCGGGCGCGGTCTTTATCGTGGCGCATACCTCACCGTCGGCGTAGTACTTGCCGCCGACCAGCACGTAGCGGCCGGTCTCGTTAACGACGAAGAAGCTCGCGCCGTCGAGCGAGGCGTCGCCCTGGGGCTCCGCGCCCGCCTCGGAGTCCGTTTTGGCGACCTTGACTCCGCCTGCGGACCAGCTGAAGCTCACGAGCGTCTGGGAGCCGCCGCCGGTCCTGACGCAGAACGCCTCGAACCCGGCGGATACCTTGCCGGCGCCCGCCTTCATCTTGGCGAAGGTCCCGCCGATCAGCTCGGATTTCGCCCAGGAGGCGAACTCGGCGCTCGTGCCGTGCGTGGCAGCCGACTCGGACCCAGAGTAGGCGTAGGCGATGAGCACATGGCTCGCCGCCGCGTACTTGGCGTCGTCCCAGCCGCCGCCGTCGTACCAGCTGCCCGGGAACATCGACGCGTCGAAGCCGGGAGAGCCGAACGAGTACCAGATCGCCGCTGTCACGTCGCCGCTCGGCACGGGGCTCGTCGAGTAGGAGCCCGGCGCGGGCGTCGGGGACGAGGGCTCGGCGCAGTAGGCGATGTTGCCGTCGGCGCTCATCCACGTGGTGGCGAAGCCGCCGTAGGGGATCTTGCCGCCGATGGACACGTCTACCGTGCTCGGCGCGGCGTAGGCGGGCGAGGCCGCCACAGAGGCGAGCAGAGCCCCCGCCGCCAGGATGAGCGCCATGGCGCATCGGAGGAGCTTTTCCTGCAGGGTGCAGTCTTTCGCTGCGTTCATCTTTCCGCCTCCCTATCTCTCGACGCTTCGCTGTGCGCGGGGCGCCTCGTGCTCGGCGGCGCGGCTCGCCTGGCGGGCGTGCTCGGCGCGCTCCGCGAGGTAGCGCGAGCGCCCTGCGTCAACGGCCTCCTTGAGCTGCGCCGGCATGACCTTCACGGTGTCCTTGACCGTGCGTCCGTCCTCGTCGAGCTCGGGCTGGCCGTCCGGGCCCATCACCGTCTTCCTCAGCCACACCTCGCGGTTCGCGAGCAGCGGTATGTCTCGGAAGTCGGCCCCCTTGAAGCGGCTCTCGTTAACGAACATGGGGCTGAACTCGTAGCCTCCCACGTCCATGCCGTCGACGACGGTGCCCTTGGGAAGGGTCGCCGAGTTGAAGGTCCTGGCCTCGCCGGTCGCGCGGTCGGTGTACTCGATGCCCTCGCGCACGAAGCTCTTGTGCAGCGAGAGGTACACGTTCTTCCTCTCTTCCATGTCTTTCCTCCTTTTCGTTTTCAATCGGTCCTTTTCTTCATCCGCCGGGACGCGTGCCCCGGCGCGGTGCCCCTATCTCATGGCGACCGCCCCCTTCCTCGCTTTTCCGCTAGAAGCCGCTCACGATGTCGCGCGCCCAGGAGCCGCTTTTCACGAGGGCCAGGATGAGCAGCACGCACATGGCCAGGTACTGCAGCGCGTAGGTGAGCCCGTTCGCGACCGCGTCGGCCGGGGTACCCGTCCCGGGGTTCGCCCCGGTGAGCCCGCCGAGCACGAGCGGGAACGATATGAGTAGCACGAGGATGATGACGCCGGCGATGCAGACCGCCCCGAAGCTCTTCAGGTAGCCAAGGCCTATCTGGCGCGTGGCGTCCATGCCGAGGAACGCCAGCGGGATCGGGGCGAACGCGGCCATGATGTAGAGCTGGAGCGCGCGGGCCCAGCAGACCACGAGGGCGACGACGTAGGCCGCCAGCACCACGACCCAGCTGATGAGGCTCACGACGAGCATGGCGATGAGCGACGGGATGTCGTCGTCGGTGGTGACGACGGACACCTCGGGCAGGTCGAGCGCGCCTCCGGCGCCGAAGAGCGCCTCGACTCGGTCGATGGCGAGCCCGCAGACCTCGTAGATCGACGCCATCAGGTCGAAGCTGTTCTGTATGAGGAACAGGAACACGGCAAAGAACACGAGAAGGAAAACGACCTCCTTGACGCCGGGAAGGCTCTGGCTGCCGTCCATGCGCTGGGAGATCTCGATGAGCTTCAGGGTGAAGACCAGGCCGAGCACCCCGCACCCGATCGGCAGGATGGCAACCTGCCATACGCCCCGGGCGACGTCGTGCATGGTCAGGTCGCTCGAGCTCGTGAGCATGTGCGCGAAGTCGGCCGAGAGGATCCCGTTCGCGCCGATCGACCCGAGCACGCCCGTTTGCGCCTTGAACATCCAGTTGCAGCAGTCGCGCAGAAGGCCGCACAGCCAATCGTTGACGTCCCCGGCTATGTCGGCGTATGCCGGCTGCACGGGGACGAGCAGGAGCGCGCAGAGGGCGAACGCCGTCGCGGCGGAGATGGCGAACGCCCTTCGGCGTCGCGCCTTGAGCGCCCCCATGGCTACATCGCCTCCAGCGAGCCGCCGCGCGAGACCACGGTGACCACCGTCGAGGCGGGGTCGTCGAGCGTGAAGGTCGTCGACGCGACGTTCCCGGCGTAGTCGAGCCACACCTCTTTGTCCCAGGAGGCACCCGCCGCCTGCGGGGACACCTCCGCCGCCTTCCTGGCGACGGCCTCCTCGATGGCGGCGACGTCTACGCCAAGCGCCTCGGAGAGGCGGCCGTCGGTGCCGGTCACGGAGAACGTTCCCTCGCGTGCCTTCTGGGGCGCGTAGGCCTGCGTCAGGAGGTCGCAGGCCAGGGTGCGGGCGTCCCCGCCGCCCGAGACCTGGATGAGGGACAGGCCTCCCGCCTTGTCGCCGGTTCCCTTGACGTCGATGGGCACGCTGAGCACGCCGTCGGCCTCGGTTGGCTCCTCTGCCGAGAAGAACCAGGCTCGCTCGGTGCCGCCGGCGCTCTCCACCATGGCGCCCTCGACGATCCGCAGCGTGGCGGTCGGGTCGTCGGCTCCCGTCCACACGGTGTTCCAGAGCGCCTCGGCGCCCGAGGCGGCCTTCCCGGTCGCCGCGTCGGCGCCTGCAGCCGCGGGCTGCGCCTGCCCCTGGGGGCTATCCTGCGCGCCTTCCTGCGGGGCGATGGCGCAGCGCGCCGCGCCCGCGCCGAGCGCCACGGTGAGCGCGCCTGCCGCGACGGCGGCCATGACCCTTGACTTTCCCTGCATTGGTTTCTCCTATCTCGCGGTGAGCGCGCAGCTGAAGCTGCCGATGCCGCTCGCTATGCGGCACACGTCGCCCGTTCGCGGCTCGTGTATGTACCTGTCGTCGCCGATGTAGATGGCCACGTGGCCCGAGCGGTAGAGGATGTCGCCGGGCTTCGCCTCCGAGAGCGGTATGCGCCTGAGCTCCTCGTACTGGGAACCCGTGTAGTGGCTTATGCGGATGCCCGCCTGCGCGTAGCAGTACTGCGTGAGCCCGCTGCAGTCGAGCGCCTTGCCGGGGGTCGAGCCTCCCCACACGTAGGGCACGCCGAGCTGGCTGTACGCCGCCTCGACGATCGC
The DNA here is from genome assembly GCF_015554865.1 of Collinsella sp. D33t1_170424_A12. Classification (NCBI taxonomy): domain Bacteria; kingdom Bacillati; phylum Actinomycetota; class Coriobacteriia; order Coriobacteriales; family Coriobacteriaceae; genus Collinsella; species Collinsella sp. D33t1_170424_A12. Next base: position 28,026 of record NZ_JADNJJ010000062.1, read on the forward strand.
GTTCCCGCTCGCGGACGGGTCCTTCAGGTCCTCGACCGTCATGGAGTCGAGCCGGTAGAGGCCCCATTGCGCCATGATCGACTTCAGGGACTCGACGTAGGACGAGTCGGTCGCCCAGCCGGCGTCCTTGAGCCCCTCGGCCATCCTGTCCGAGTCGTGCCCCTCGATCGCCTCGCGGATGAGGGCGTTGCCCGAGTAGCGCTCCGCCTGCAGGAAGATCCTGCTGCGGAAGCGGATGCACTCGGCGTCGCCGGTGAAGCGGATGAAGCTCGCCGTGATCTGGGTGTGCTCGCCGGGCACGTACTCCTCGCTGGTGGCCCAGTTCGCCTTGCCTGCGACCTCCGGGCAGCCCGCGTAGCCCGACCACCACTTCATGCCGAAGAGGTTGTGGTCGCGCTCTGCGAGCCGGCTCATGCGGTCGCCCTGGCTGGACTCCTGGATGATCTGCGCGATGGTGCAGCCCGCCGGGTGCCCGTACTCCTCCTGGCACTCGAGCGCCGCCTCGACCATCTCGTAGGTGATGTAGGGCGGCAGCCCCTCGAGACCCTGCTTGGAGGCCGCGTCGTCCCAGAAGCCGAACAGCGCGCTCAGCAGCTGCGCGACGGCGAGCGCGCAGGCGACGAAGGCCACGATGCCGGCCACCGCCCCGAGCAGGGCGGGCGCTGCGCCCGAGGCCGCGCCCGCGATCGCGGAGGCGGCGCCCTTCGACCCCGCGGCGCGGGCCGCCTCGCCCGACGCCTGCGCGGCCGCCTGGGCCGCCTGGTGCCTGGCCGGGGCGGTCGCGCCGGCTGCCTCGGGGCCGCGCGCGCCTCCCTTGGGGGCGCCGAGGGCGGTCGCCGCCTTGCGGCTGCCTTGGGCTGCTTTCTTCGCCTTCCTCTGCCGCAGCCTTCCCGCGGCCTTCTTGGACGCGCGCCCCGCGTCGTACATGCCCGAGGCGCCCTCGAGCTCCTCCGAGTCGTCGAATTGGGAGACGGCCTCCCGGGCGATCGCCAGCTTCGCCGCCTCGACGCGCGAGCGCATCGCGGCCGCCGCGCGCCGGTCGCCGGCGGGTTGGGACAATTTGTCCCCGAGCCCGCCTTCCGGAGCATCGGGCTTGGAGGGGCGCTCCTTCGCCGTTGCGGCGGGGCCTCCCGCCTCGTCGAGCGGGCCGGCTCCCTCCGAGACGTTTCCCAGGGCGTCGCGCTCGGTCTCCGTGACGTCGCCCGAGGTGAGCACGTCGCGGCGCTGCGCCCCGACCACCTCGAGCATCCCGCCGCCCTCGCTCGGGCCGGCCATTCCTATTCCTCCGCCTCTCGCGCCGCCCGGCGCATCTCGCGCTCGGCGACCTCTGCGGGCTTGGTGTTCCACAGGTCGTAGAGCGGGCCTTTCGGGAAGTCGTCGGTGATGGGCACGCGGATCCCGGCGCTGATGAGCAGGCCCTCGCCGGGCTTGACGGCGTCGCCGATGTAGCCGCGCTCCGTGGCGGAGAGCTGGAGCATCTCCGCCCACGCGTCGAGGTCGGCGGTGGACTGCTTGTGCAGCAGGAAGAACTCGGAGTTGAGCACCATGTCGCGGGCCTCGGCGTTGGCCAGCATGTGGCTCGTGTTCTGGCTGATGCCGGTGCAGATGAGGCCGAACTTGCGCCCCTCGCGCCACAGGCGGGCGAAGTACTCGACCACCGTCGGGTGCGCGAAGAGGCTCTGCACCTCGTCGATGTAGAGCCATGTGTAGTTGGGGCGCGGCGGCGTGACCATCACGCGGTTGCGCACCATCTCGAGCGCCGTGATCATGCCGAACACGCGCATGTTCTGGCCGAGCCCGTGCATGTCGATGTTGGTGATGCGGTTGTCGAGCGCCACGTTGCTCTGGCCGTTGAAGAAGGAGAACGCGCCCTTCACGTAGCGCTCGTAGCGCAGCGCGATGTCGGCAGCCTCGGGCTCGGGCTGAGCGAGCAGCGCCGCGTGGAAGTCGCCGAGCGTGGGCAGGCGGCCGTCCCTCGCGCACTCCCGGTACGCCTCGCCGACGCAGCGGGCGATGATCGAGCGGTCGCGCTCCGGCAGGCCCTCGCGCCCCTCGGCCATGAGCGCGCTCGAGAGCGCGAGCACCGCGTCGGTCTTGTACGCGAGCTTGGCGGCGTCGGCGCGGTCCGCGACGTCGGCGGTGTCGAGGGGGTTGAGCACCGCCGAGCATCCCGGGGCGAGCTCGACGTTCGCGCCGCCGAGCGCGCCGACGAGGTTGCCGTACTCGCCGGCCGGGTCGAAGATCACCACCTCGTCCTCGGGGTGCGCGAGAACGGTGTTGGTTATCTCGCGCTTCACCGAGAAGCTCTTGCCCGAGCCGGGCTTGCCGCACACGAAGCCCATGGGGCTCGCCAGGCGCTTGCGGTCGCACAGCACCAGGTTCCCGCTCTCCTTTGACTGCCCGTAGTAGCCTCCGCCCGCCTCGTCGAGGCTCTGGCTGGCGAAGGGCATCTGCATGGCCACCTGCCCCGTGGTGAGGTAGCGGCTCACGGTGACGTGGTTGTCCCCGAGCGGGAGCACCGAGTTGAGAGCCTGGCGCTGCCGGAAGTGGAGCGGCTCGAGGCCGATCGTGCAGCCCTGCGCGACGCTCGTTACCTGCTGGACGCGGCGGTCGAGCTCCTCGAGGCTGTCGGCCCAGGTGTAGACGAGGCCCGTGTAGACGAACAGGCGCTCGGACTTGTTGCGCAGGAAGTCGAGCAGCTCCTCGGCCTCCTCCTTCGAGAAGCGCAGCTCGGGCGGCAGGATCTGGTAGTCGTAGCCCTTCTTCACGGCGCTCATCTGCTCGTCGATGATCTCCTTGTCCATCCAGTCGATCTGGCGCTTCACGAGCGCGAGCGCCTCGCTCTGCGCGATGGGCTGCACGTGCAGCGTCACGTTGAGCGGCAGCGGCAGGTCGATGATGGAGGCGAGGTGGGTCTCCTCGATGACCGACCCGAAGCTGCGCACGGCGAGCACCGCGCCGTAGCGCCCGTCGCTGCAAAAGCAGTCGGACCTGCCTTCGGGCTTGAAGTCGAGCGTGGAGGGCATGACGAAGTCCTTCGTGCGCGCGCCCGACGTCGGGGACAATTTGTCCCAGGAGAACTCGAAGCGCGACCCCGGGCGCAGCTGCCCCTGAAGGAGCTCGAGCCTCTCGGCGCCGTCGAGGGCGCGCGACGAGCAGCGTATGCGCGCGAGCGTCTGTTCCACGTCGCCCCGGATGCGCGCAAGCTTGGGCACCGCGGCGTCGACGTCGTCGGCGCCCACGGCGTAGGTCAGGTAGCGGTGGCGCACGAGGTTCGAGACGCCCTCGCGCATCTTGTCGTTGAGGATCCGGTTGTACTCTTCGGCGAGCCCGGCGGTGGCGCGCTCCCCGGGCTCGAAGAAGACCTTGCGGCCGACCTCGTCGGCGGGGATGGGCGCGTTCACTACCTGGAGCTGCACGTGGGAGTCCGCCGGGAAGTAGTTGAACAGCGAGCTCATCACGGTGAAGGCCGTCTCGCGCGCCTCCTTGCGCGCGGACTGGTAGCTGATGTCGGAGAACTCGACCGTCTGGCTGAACACCCCGGGCATCACCTGGGCGATGCCGTCCCTGTACATGGCGTCGTAGCCGACGTAGGCGGCCATCTCGCGCGAACGGTCGCGCTCCCGGCGGCGCCTCTGCCGCTCGGCCTCCGCGCCCTTCGAGGCGTCCTTGCGCCCGCCCGTGCCGCCGAGGAGCAGCCCGAGGGTGCTCGGGCGCTTCGGCCTATTCTCCTTGTTGGTTCTTGCTCGGCTCATAGAGCTCGGCTCCTTTCTTCCTGGTCCTGCGCCTCGCGCGCCGCCCCGGGCGGCCCGGGCGCGGCGAGCCCTCGGGGAGGCTCGCGGCGAGGCAGGGCTCGTACGCGAGCAGCTGCGGGGAAAGCTCGTGTGCCGCCAGGAGAGGCAGCAGCTCCTCGGCGCGCATGCCGAAGGGCCGCCAGAACCCGGCGAGCCAGAACGGCATGCTGCAGAGCATGATCGGGAAGGCCGCGTCCGCGACGTCGGCGTGCAGGCCCAGGTGGACGAAGGCCGCCGCCCCGACCGCGCTGCCGAAGCCGAGCGACACGCATGCGAGCGTGCGCAGGCTCATCTTCCCGACGATCTTCTCCTCGTACTCGCCGATGTCCTTCTGGACCGGTATCCGGAGCGCCATCCGCGACGCCCCCTATGCCGGCAGCCAGGACGTGTCCAGCTGCCCGAAGTAGACCGACGCGGCGATGATGATCGCGCCGCCGGCGATGGTGGATATGGCGGTCGCGATCTGCGGGCCGCCCTGCTGCTCCCTGATGGCCAGGCCGAGCGAGACCGCTCCCCACACGACCAGGAAGCCGCCGAGGAAGGTCACGCAGCCCGACACGAGCTTGATGACGTTTGCGAGCATGCTGCTCTCCTTTGCTTTCGGTTGACGATGTTCCTTGCTGTTCCTCCCCCGCGGCGGGGGAGGCCCGCGCCCTCCGCGGCCCCGTCACGAGGCGCCATCCTTCCGCCTGCGGTACTCCGCGAAGTCGAACGGGCCGCGGCGCGCGGCCTCCTCGAGCAGGCGCGAGCGCGGGTGGCGCTCGAGCCGGTACTTCCGGTCCATGAGCGGCATGCACCCGTTCACGAGCACGAGCGCGTCCTCGCGCGGCATGCGCGCCACCTCGGCGGGCTGTATGAGGTCGCGCTCGGAGATGCCGCGGTTCACGGTCCGGGTCCAGCCGGCGCCCCGCGAGTCGCTCTGCGTCTCGCTCGCCACCGTCTGCTTGCCGGCCATCTTGCTGATCTCCTCGTTGGTCTCGTTCGCCTTTCCGCCCAGGTAGAGCAGCGTGTCGCAGGCGTTCACGATGGTCTCGGCGTTGTTGTCGCCGTAGGTCTCCTTCAGCTGCGAGAGCGACTGGGCGATCATCGAGACGGCGATGTTCCTGCTGCGGGTGACGGCGATGGTCCGCTCGAAGTCGGGTATGCGCCCGATGTTGGCGAACTCGTCGAAGACGAAGTGCACCGTCGTGGGCAGCGAGCCGCCGTGCGCCTCGAGCGCCTCGGCGCAGAGCGCGCTCACGGCCGTATCCATGAGCAGGGCGAACAGGAAGTCGAAGGTCGAGTCGGTGTCGCTCATCGACGCGAAGAGCACGACCTTGGCGCCCTCGTCGCCCATGTGGGCGAGGTCGAGCTCGTCTTTGGAGGTGAGGTCGCGGACGGCACGGATGGACAGCGGCTTCAGGCGGACGTTGCAGCTCGAGAGCATCGACTTCATGGTGTCGCCGGCGGCGACGCGGAACTCGCGGTAGCTCGCGAGCGCGAAGTCGTCGGGCGGCGCCGGCTCGCGGACCTTGACCCACTCCCACGCGCCGTCCTCCTCGGCGAAGCCGCGCAGCGAACCGCCCTCCGCCGAGGCGCCGCCGCGCCTGACGTAGCGCTCGCCGGTCTCCAGCTCGCGGAACACCATGTCGAGCGGGCTCATGTAGCCCGGGTCGTCGCGTGCGTCGGCGAGCGAGAGCAGCGTGAGCAGCCCGTCGAGGTTTCGGTCGGCGGGCTCGCAGTGCATGACGAGGTAGGCCGTGAGCGCGGTGTAGACCAGGCGCTCGGCCTTCTCCCAGTAGGGGTCGCCCTTGTGGTCGGCCTCGCCCTCGGTGTTGGCGACGATGCCGCGGGCGAAGCGGATGACGCCCGCCTCGTCGCGTATGTAGGCTATGGGGTTGAAGCGCATGGAGCGCGAGAAGTCGATGGTGTCGAATGCGCGGATCTCGTAGCCGAGCTCCGCCAGCGCGCCGCCCATCTCGCGGATGAGCGTGCCCTTCGGGTCGGTCACGAAGAAGCTGGCGTTGGCCTGCAGGAGGTTCGGCTTGACGTAGTAGCGTGTCTTGCCGGTGCCGGGTCCTCCCACCACGAGCACGTTGTCGTTGGTGTCGGTGGAGAGGTCGAACCTGCGGCTCACGAGGCGGATGCGCGCGCTGTCGGTGAGGATGATGTTGTTGTCGGGGTCCTTGGCGTCGCCGAAGGGCGCGATGTCCTTAGGCGTGGCCCACCTGGAGCTCCCGTGCTCCTCGCCGTCGCGTCGGGCCCCTTTGGACCCCAGGGAGCGCGCCCAGGCGAGGAGCGCCGCGCACGCGCAGGCGGTCCCCGCGCACAGGGGAAGCGCCTCCGTTGAGAATGCGCGTCCCGCGCGGAGCGCCGCCATGGCGGCCTCCGGGTCGAGAATCGGGTTCGCGCCCGACGCCGCGATTGCCGCGGCCGCGAAGTCTCCCGCGGCGAACGCCGCCGCGGCCAGCGCGGCCGCCGCCTGCCATCTCATCTCTCGAGCCCCTCGATCTGGCGCGGGCCGCGGTCCCGGCCGAGGCCCTGGCTGTGGGCTTTCGAAGCCTCGCGCGCACGCTCGGCGCGCTCGGCCAGCCGCTCGGGCGCCTGGCGCCTCTCGGCTATCTCGGAGAGCCGCTCCCTTGCGCGCTCGGCGGCCTTTCCCGTCTCTTGCTCGAGCTGACGGAAGGCCTCGTCGACCTCGGGCGCGTCCTCCGCCTTGAAGAGCAGCCAGTCGCGGCCCTCGCCGGGGATGATGTGGTGCTCGACCGACGCGGCGCGCAGCTTGTCGGAGACGACCTCCTTGATCGTCGCGTACTCGGGAAGCCCCGAGAGCTCCTCGAGGCTGAGCTTCGCGTGGGTCGGCACGCCGTCGGCCGCGATGGCCTCGGCGCGCCCGCCGGCGATGGTCCCGCGGATTCCCGCAAGGCGCTCGGAGAGCTCCCTCGCGCTGCGCGCCATTGCCTCGGCGCCGGCCTCCTGGCCGATCCTCAGCATCCAGTCGAGCAGCTTGCCGCCCGCCTCGTCCCCGTAGTCGCTCGCCATCCCGCGCCTCCCTTCCAGTCGAGATGAAAAAGGGGCGCCTTCGCGCCCCGGTCGTCCCTATTCGGCCCCGACGGCCCTCTCGCGCGCCATTGGGGCGCGGGCTTCCTGCCCGGCGTGCGCGCGGCTCGCCTCGCGGGCGGACGCGGCGCGCTGCGCCAGCGGCTCGGGCGCCTTCTCGTGCAGATGGGCCCACTCGCCGCTGCGGCACTGCTCCGGCGTCGCCTCGCACATGTCGCGCATGGCGCGCTCGAACCGCTCGGGCTCCTGGGCGATGGCGCCGAAGCTCCAGCTCTCGAAGCCGGTCCACGCGTCGCCGTCGCGCTTGAGCGTCCACCACTCGTCGCCGCCGTTCACCTGCTGGATGAACGCGAGGTCGCGGTAGCAGAACCCCTGGCGTATGGCCCAGTTGCCCGAGCCGAGCGCCTCGCGGAGCCTGTCGACGCTATCCGTGCGGGAGAACTCGTAGGGGTACTCCTCGAGGAACGGGTCGTCCTGCCAGTCGAAGCCGCCGACCTTGAGCCAGCCGTTCTCCTGGCACTTCTCCACGAGCCCGTCGTGCTCGCGGCCGGTTATCCTCTCGAAGCCGTCCATGGGCCCTCCGCCTTTCGTTTGTTGCTTGGCGGGCGGCGTCCTCGCGATGGGGGCACGGTGCGAGTCGGAGCAGGCGTGCGTGCCGGCGCGTCGGCGCCGCCCAAGACGTGTATAGCGATTTCGATTGCGGCGGGCATCGGGGCCGCCTGCGATGGGTCGAGCTGGGTCGAGCCGTCCGCGCCTCCACGGGAAGCGCACAAGCTAGCCGAGGCGGCGCCTGTCCCTTCCGCCCAGGTAGACGGTCCTGCAGGTCTGGGAGATCCTGCTCGCGATCGCCTCTGCCGTGACGCGCTCGCCGCGCCTTGCGAGCCTGTCCGCCAGCGCGCCCGGCGCGTAGTTCGACGTGACGATGGTCGGGCGCATGTCCTCGTAGCGCGCATCGAGCACGCTGAACACGGTGCCGACGGACCATTCCGTCGCGTCCTCCTTGCCGAGGTCGTCGAGCACGAGGACGTCGCACTTGGCGTACCGCGCGACGGCGGCCTCGGTGCCGCCCTCGTCGAACGTGGCCTTCACGCGCTCGAGCATGCCCTTGGCCGTCGTGAAGGCGACGTCGTAGCCGGCCTCGGCGAACAGCCTGGCCATGGCGGAGGCGGCGTGCGTCTTGCCGGCGCCGACGCCCCCGTGTATGTAGAGCCCGGCGCCCCCGTTGCCCGCGAACGAGGCGATGTACTCGGCGAACTCGGGGCGGTCGGCCTCGGCGGCCCAGTAGCGCCTGGGGATGCCCGCGCGCGAGAGCGCCTTCTCCCGGCGGGCGGCCTCCTCCTTGGCGGCGAGGGCCGCGCGCCTTCGCGCCTCGGACTCCCGCTCGCTGGCTGCGCCCTCGCACGGGCAGGGGGCGGCGGAGACCCAGGCGACCCTGCCCGCCAGCGCCGCGCCGAGCGGATCGAGGGCGGCGCCGCAGTGCGGGCACGCCCTCGGCTCCGGCTCGTCGAAGGAGAGCCCGGCCGCACGGGCCTGCTCCAGGGTGATGAGTCCCGCTCGGTCCATCGGGCGCCCCTTCCTTATCTTCTGAAGTCCTTGTTGTCCCTTTTGCTTATTGGGTGGCATATCGTCAGGGGTTTCCCTGTCATCTCGTCAGGGGTTCGGGCTGCGAACCCTGACGGTTCGTCACCCTTGTTCTCGGCGAACCCTGTCATTTCGTCACCCTTTCGCGCCGGGAACCCTGACGAATCGTCAGGGGTTGCCAGCGCTCCGGGCGGCAGCCTCTCGCGCACGATGCGGTACCGCTTGGTGGCGTGCCCGCGCGCCGGGGCGTGCACGCCGCATTCCTCGATGAGGCCCCGGTCGAGCAGGTCGCGGATGGCGCGGTGGACGCTGCGCTCCTGCACGTTGAGGAATCGTGCCAGGCCACCCTTGCTCTCGAAGTAGCCGCACCCGGCGTCGCAGAAGCCGAAGATGCGCGCGTAGACGAGCAGGGGAAGGCCGGAGAGGCCCAGGTCCGCCATCATGAAGTGCCGTACCGCCGTGAACTCGCGCGGGGAGGGGCCGTCGCGTCCCCTCGGGCCTGCGGCTGCCATCGGCGCTAATCCCTTCTGGGCGAGCCGACGATGCTGTTCCGCTCGACCCATGCGACGAGCTCGTCGTGCAGAACGATGCCGTCGCGCGTCTTGCCGCCGATGTAGCGGATCGGGAACGGGTCGTCGGGGTCCTTGGCGAGCCGGTACGGTACATTGCGTCGCGGCTGATGCGCAGCATCGCGCACGCCTCGTCGGCGCCGAATATCGCGTTGGTCGATGCGATGAGCCTCACCTGGCTCCTGCTAATGCTCTTGGTCATGGTCGTCCTCGAGCTCCTTTCGTCTCGAGGCTCCCTCGCGTGCCCGGCCGCGGGCGGCTCCCGGGGCGGTCGCCGCCGTCATTTCCTGCCGCTCCTCGACTCGATGTAGGCGTCCACTGACGCCCTCGACACCAGGAGCTTCCTTCCGAGCCTGTACGAGTCGATCTCTCCCGACCAGATGAGGTCGTACGCCTTGTTTCGGCTCGCCCTCATGTACTCCTGCATCTCGATCACCGTCATCCATTCGTCCCGATCTCGGCTTCCCTCGGGCGCGGCGCATTCGGCTGTGCGTGCCATGGTTCCTCCAATCTTCCCGTGCGGCACCGCGCGAGGACACCGCACGACACCGTGTGCCTTTTCGTCTGCACGACGATTGAACCGCCTGATGGCGATTGGTGAGCACGGCAGGAGCGGAGACGGGTCGAAGTGGGTCGAGCTGGTCGTGCCTTCACGAAACGGCCATGAGCCGCGTGCCTTAGCTCGCGGCTAAGTCCCTGAAAAGTAAAAGGCACCCATGCGGGCGCCTGCCTAGTAGCTGGAGTTGTTCGGTTGTGGTCGGAATGCTCGTCTTCCGCGGTGCTGTCGTCCGGGGTCCGGCATCTGTCGTTCGCCTCTTCTGTCGTGTTTGATGTTGCGTGTTCTGCGAGCGACCTTGTGCAGGTTCTTCAACCCGTTGCCCCAGGTGCACCCGGATAAATGGTACCCATCCGTTGGGACACGACCTGCTGTGGTTGTCATTTCGGACGAATGGGAGCAGACGAACGGCGCGAGGATGCGAGCCGAATTCGAGTTAGTCAATATTGGCTTTTGAATCGGACCGATTGGGATTGCCTCATTGCCGGCAGCTCTTCGAGTCCAATCGTGAAATAGCTGCATCCAGTGCGGCTTTGTAGCCCTCTGATGCTGCTTCGTAATCTTGGATATAGGATTCTAGGTCGGAGGCGACGGCATTCGGGAAGCTCTCGACCCACCGTTTCCCCTTAGGCTTCGCCAGCCTCACCGCGCCGTCCATCCCGAATAGCCACCTGTAAAAGGTCGGAGACGGCATCACGCTGACGCAGGCGTAGCCGATGACGTTTCTTTCGTCGCTCTCGTCGATGTGACAGAATTTGAGGTCGTGGCCGAACCTTTCGTAAACGTACTTGGCATGAGTGCCGGATACTTCCAGGAACAGCTTTCTGGCGGTGCCCGAGCCGAACATGTCGACCCGCTGGCGCGTGTCCGCGACCACGCGCGTCCTCAGCGCCTCTACCTTATCCCGATCCGACACCGGTTTTCCTGTGATAACTAGGTCTGTGATGTCGTCTAGTCGATGGAAGTGGGGGATGGGAAAGCCGCTTTCATCGAGATGCATACTCTCGAGATAGTAACGGCCGAAGCTGAACACGATCGCAACCGGGTCCTCCTCATAGAACCCGACTTTTACGGTGGGTCCGCTCATCAGGTGAACCTGCTTCTTGAAGGCGACCTTTTCGTTCATCCGGATTGCTCGGGATACGGCATGGAGGACGCCAAAAAACATATCAGTGTCTTTACCGGCTTTGCGGTCGACAAACACGGTTTCTATGCTTTCGTCAACGTCGTAGTCGGAGGAGAAAACGAGCACCTTCGAGGAAATTGCTTCCTTCTGCGCCTCGCCGATGAAGGAGCTTGTCCCCACTACGTCGGAAATCAGGATTGCCTCCTCGGATGACAAGGGCTTGTTTATAGCTCTGAACCCAATGTTCTCACCGTGGCTTGGTATCGCTACGCGGATTCCCATTGGCATGCTTTCGCTTATCTGGTGGAGGTCCTTGAGAATGGCATTCTCCGACGTCGGCCTCTCGGAGCAAATGCCTATGACGCGCGCGATTTCCGATGCGGATATGCCCGTCCTCTCATCGGTGAAGCGGACGAGGAGGTCGAGAACGGACAGGATCCTGCTTCTCGATGTGCCGCTCGCCGCGAATCCGGCTTCCTTTAACTCGGAGATCTCCTCCTCGGTGAATGTCCTAGACATTGCAGGTCCTCCATAAACAGCTTTATTGCCTATGAAATTGTAGGCAATCCAAACCAGTCAGAGGAGACGAAATTCCGATGACGGTTGAAAATAAGGGTCGAAGCAATGGAAGAGAGAGTAGGGAGCCAACTATGAACGACGCCGGACGGGCGGTGAACGCCCCGACGATTTCGTCAGCCGATGCCGTAGCGGAGGCGGCGTGCGATAACGGAAGGAGGATCCTCGGCTTTTCGCCGGAGCAGCTGATCGCCGCTTGCGGTCTGGCCTTGATGGGCATCGCTGTTTTAGTCGGGTCGAACTACAGCCTCTCTATCGCCAAAGGTGATTTCAGGCTTGATCTGCGCCCTGCGTGCTAGGCGATGCACCCACGCGGAAGCAACAACCGCTGTTGTGGGACGCGGCGTCGTCGACGCGTGACGCGCCCCAAGGAATTAACTCTCGATTCGAATGATAGGAGACGATATGGAATGCAATGATTTCCCCGAAGTTGGCACCAGGTTGACGTACGGGGAGGCGATCCCCGTTTACGATCGCTTCGAGCGGTCGATGCTCGAGAAGGCGTACGGGGCCGGGCTCCTGCCCGCGGTGGGGCTGTACGACCTGCTCTGGCAGCTTGAGTCGCTCGCGCAGAAGTTCGGAATCGAGGGCAAGGGGGCCTTCTCAAGGCTCAAGAAGGAGATTCGGTCGTTTTCGAGCGAGAGGACCGCTCTGGCGAACGGGGTGAACGGCGAGAGGTTCTACCTTTTGCAGAACCAATCGGCGCTCAAGCAGCATGATGAGACTCATCTTTTCAAGGTCGGAATCGACGGAAACAAGCTTGCTGATGACCTCGACGAAGCTCTCGAGCTGCTTTCGAAAGAGGCCTCAAAGAGCGACGAGTACGGCGATACGTATTCGCGCGACTGGATGGAGCGAGCTTCCGACAAGCAAGAAAAAGACCCTTTCTTGAAATGGGCCGGAATCGGGTTTTGCGCGATGATGGTCTGCCTCGGAATCTCGATGCTCGTCCATTCGGTCTTCCAGATCGGCTTCTGCTCCAAGTGGTTTCTCTGATGCGGAAGCTGGCAACTAGGACGACCGTCGTTCAGGTCATCAACTCATAGACGCGTCAACGTGGGGCTTCTCGTTTCGTCGATAGATGACGGAGATGTTTGACCTGCGAATTTGCCACCAGCGTGCAAGCCACGGCGCTGCCTCACCTGCGGTTACGGACTGGTGGCTTGCGCCCGGGAAGGCATGAACCCTACGGACATTCCTCGCGCTCCCGCCCTTAAAACCGGCCACGATGGTCTTTAGGGCGGGAGCGCGAGGTCCACGCCCTGGGTTCGAAGTCACTCTGCGCTCGTGTCCCCAAGGTAATTTCCGTCTCTGTAGATGACCTTTTGAGGCCCCATGAGCTTCAGCCCCTCACCGCAGATAATCAGCATCCCTTGTTCAACCAATGAGGGAAGACGGTCAGTTGGGTACGAGATATCGTAACGCTTATGCGATCCGATTCTCTTGAAGTACACACCCGAGAACGATTGGGCTTTTCCATATCGGTCGGGATCGGATTCTTCGTCGTCGGGGCAAGCAAACAAGGCGGCCTCGGGGGAATCGTCGCCATCGAGATAAAAAACGGGAAACTCAAGAGGATTGCCTTTAGGAACGGCCGCCGATGCCACGTAGTTGCAGAGCTTCCACTCCTCGCTTTTCTGCACGCAATCGCTTTCGATGCCGAGGAGGCTTCGCATTTCAGTATCGATGCTGTAAGAACCTAGGACTAAGTAGAAAGCCAAGAGGACTGACGACCGGGCGCTTTCCATCTCGGTCCAATCGTAGAGATTGTCTTTGTGAGCAATGCCGTTCCTCATCGTTCGAGCGCTTTGGAGTGCGCGAATTATCGACTCGTACGTATCCTCGCTTATCGCCGTATCGAGAAGGTCTTCATTGCGGCTGTACAGCTGCTGCTTCTCGCAAACATAGTCGCCGAAGAACCTTGTGAGCCTACCGAGGTCTAAGACATATTCGAAACCATCCGTGAAAAGCTCATCGTTGATTTCGATTTCTCCGTCCTTGACTTCTATGTGTCGCGATTTGTCGGGAACGCCATCTCTTTTCGCAGGCAGGTAGTAAGGGTTTTCTCCGAGCTTTTTGCCGTAGTAAATACGCCTACTCTTCGATTTCGAAGTCTTATGTATGGCGTAAAGAAATCTGTACAGGAATTGTTCGAGCGATTTGAAGTACTCCAACGCGATGGGGGCGAAATCTATGCATCCTGCATGCGTTAAAGAATCCCTTAGCCATTCTGCGGTCTGGAAGCTTACTGCGAAATCCGTGTCACCGGTCAACGCCGAGTATCTGCCGTCTACGACAAAGCTCTTGTCTATGGCCATTCTCTGTTCGGACCCCAATTCCACGTCTGGTTTGTAGCCGATCAGACGGTCTCGGATGTCTCTCCTGAAATGGCCCATGCGCAAATGGTTAAGCGATTTGGTTATGCTCAAGCCATAGTAGGAACGCGCTTTCTGCCTAAGCTCAACCACAGCCTCCTCGAATTTGTCGAACTCCTCTTGTGGAAAGAACAGGCGGAAGAACTCTTTAACCGAGATGTAGGGCGTAGCGTCCTTCACCGACTCGTAATTGAGAACCTCCCTCTTCGCTCCGTCCATAACCAAAGAGACGTAGGTGATTTTCGATACCCCAAAGTTTTCCCTCAGCGAATCCTCAAGCTCTTTCGGGAGACTCTGGTCTAATCCAGGTTCCTTGAATACAAAAACGCTCGGGGAGCCATCGACATCCACCTTGATTATGCGGACCACCCTCTTGCTCGCTTTGAGGACGGTCGGCCCGGCTAGGCCGTCTTTTGGGAGATATTGGTAAGCATCGCTTCTGCGAACGCGGGCACGTAGTGTTATGTATCCATATTCTGTAAGAAGCATGGAAATCGACTCGCAAATCAGTCGATACATGCACTCATTGGCTCTGTCCATGATGAAGGTATAGTTAAGCCGTTCGGACCCTGAGACATTGCATAGATTTTCAGGTATTAAAGAGGTTCCTCCCCTCGACTCGGAATAGCCGCTTTCATCCCTCCAGCCATCTCGAATTTTCTTCAACTCGCTTAAGCCTTCTCCAAGAAGGAATTCTTTGTAGATCGGTTCGCTATTCATCCAATACCTCGTTTTCTCTGCGTGTTTACAGCCTTGCACGAGCGAATTGCTCCCATAGGCGTATCGCGGACCGCATATGAAAAAGGAGGCTACGGAGGCGGGCCAAAAGTGCTGGCTCGGGCCATGCCGCCGTCACCTATATTTTCAGGCTCCATTGCCTGCGTTGGATGGCATTATCTCACCGCGTTGCCTCGGGAGCCATCCCGTGCGGCGGACAAAGGCAAACCCAGGGGCAGTTAGTGGAGAAGCCGCTATTAGGCCCCTAATCGCGAAAGCGGTTCAACTCATGAGTAAGCCACCTGAGACTACTCACTTTTCCCACGAATGGCGAAGGGTCGCGACCTGGGGTTTTGCAAATGGCGCGCAAACCACCCGCGCTGATTCACTTACGATTGCAGCTGGCGGCTTGCGGGTTAAAGGGCGGTTGAGTTTCAAAACGGGCGCTTTCGGCGCTATTGAGCCTCCAAAGTCGGCCCGCTGCACTCTTTGGGACAAAAATAAAAACTCAAAGCCCTGAGTTCGAAAAAAGTATTTGAAGTTGTCCCGACTTTTGTCCCCGAAGCCGACGAAGCGCGACATGGCGTTACCTGGCGGCACTCGATTCGAGACGGCACCGAAAACTGGATGCAACTGGAATGACGGGACATCAGAACTGCTGCCATCGAGTGGGAGTAGGACGACAGGGTTCTGACCTGCGATTTTGAGTGCCGCACTATGCCGCTGAGTTTCGTTTCGTACGAGAGTCATGACAAAGCCACCAGCGACGGAGATGAGTAAAAGCGATTAAAGAGCCTCCGTTCCCTGCGTTGGGACGGAGGCTCTTTCTTTGCCGTTTTACTCCCTTGTCTCCGTTCGGGGATTATTTCTTGCTCATTTAGGGCTATTCGCGCTGAAAGATTTTGACTAGCTTGGTGTCCTTTATTTCGTAGACAATGTCTGCGACGTTCTCGACCAGCCTCTTATCGTGGGAGACGAACACTATCGTTCCGGCATAGGCGCTCATCATCTGCTCGAGGGCTTCGGCGCTCTTGATGTCCAGGTAATTTCCAGGCTCGTCCATGAGCAAGATGTTGTATCTGCCCAGCAGCATCTTCGCGAGTAGCAGCTTGATGACTTCGCCTCCCGAGAGAACGCCAACGTCCTTTGTCAGGTCGCGCGGTCCGATTCCCATAGAGGCGAGGATGCCTCGAATTTCGGTCATGCTGTACTCGCAACCATCCTGCATGAACGAGATCGCAGACTGACGGGCGTCGAACTTGTAGCCTGTTTGCTCGAAGTAACCGATCTCTGCCTTGGGAGAGATGTTGATACCGTCGGCGCGTCGAGCGATTGCCTTCAGCAGGCTGGTCTTTCCTGTACCGTTGCCACCGGTGATGGCCACTTTGGCACCGAGCGGTATCTCGAATTTCGCGTGGTCATAGAGCATGCAGTTGCCGAAGCTCAAGCTGAAATCGTCTGCCGAGATGGGAAATTTACTATGCAGTTCCAGGGCCTTGCTCTGGCGGAACCGCACGGCGCGAATGCTATCTGGGGCCTCAATCCCTTCGAGCGCTTCGAGGCGCTTCTCCATGTCCTTAGCCGCCTGGTACATCCTCTTCTGTTTGGTGCCGGTTGCTTTCTGATGCCCC
The DNA here is from genome assembly GCF_015554865.1 of Collinsella sp. D33t1_170424_A12. Lineage (NCBI taxonomy): Bacteria > Bacillati > Actinomycetota > Coriobacteriia > Coriobacteriales > Coriobacteriaceae > Collinsella > Collinsella sp. D33t1_170424_A12. The sequence goes on from NZ_JADNJJ010000062.1 coordinate 43,990, forward strand.
AATCGACCTGCATACTCGTTGCTTTTTTTCGCAGCCTTCCGCTTGGCGTCGACCTGCCGTGCTTTTTTCCGTTGTTTTTCGATGGCGGCTTCGAGGCGATCGCGCTCGCGCATCGCCTCTTCGTATCGAGTCGCCTGAGCTTTGCGCTCTTCTTCTTTCTGTCGCAGATAGTCGGAGTAGTCACCCCAGAATTCGGAAATACCGCCGTCTTTGAGCTCCCAGATCTTGTCTACCACCTGGTCGAGAAAATGACGGTCATGGCTCACGATGAGCAGAGCCCCATCAAATGTCTTGAGTTGTCCGACGAGAAGGCGGATGCCGTCTTGGTCGAGGTGGCTCGTAGGCTCGTCGGCGAAGATCGCGCTTGCATGCTGGGAGAGTGCAGAGGCAATCTTGGCGCGTGTTTCCTCCCCGCCGCTCATCGTCTCCTGCGCCACTCCGGCGACGTTGAGACGGGAGAGCATCTCACCACTGTCCTGAGCCGCATCAAGGTCGAGTTCATCGAGTTGGCCGATGAGGGCAATGCTGCCGAAGCGCCTGACGTCGGCGTCCGCAATGGTAAGATTGCCGCTCAGAATTTTAAGCAGGCTGGTTTTGCCTGCGCCATTGTCTCCCACCAAGCCGATGCGATCGTAGGAATAGATTTCCAACTCTTCGATATCCAGGATATCGCGGCCGGCATATTCCAAAAAGATGTCTTTAGCTTTGACTATGAGTTCCATAGGTTGAACCGCCTTTTGTGTATTAGCCTTTTACTGGAAGCGCAGCCATGCCAAAAAAGATTGCTCACGTCGATTTTTCGCCTTTGCCCAATTGCCGGCGCGAGCGTTTTGACCTTGCGCAAGCCGGCAAATCCGAAAATGATAGTTGGCGACGAATAAGGAGCGCGATGTGGGATGTCGGCGCAATACCTCGTCGTCGCAAGGGCTTGAAGGCTGACGCGTGAACCGATGGCTGCCGCCTCTTTTTTTCGAATACTTGGGCTATTGAATCCGCCCGGTATCTCTTTTCCCCACGTTTCGGACGCTCGGAGCAAGCAGCATAGCCATCGCAAGCAGTACCATGGTCGCTCCAGAGCCGACGAACCATAACGGAGCTCCAAGCAGATCCGCAAAAACGGAGGGGGCCGCGAGGCCCATGGGCATGGCCCACGCCATGATGGTTCCGTAGAGGCCGAAAACGCGGCCTAGGTACTCAGGAGGTATCTGCTCCTGCATAAGGGCAGTCTGGGTTCCCGCGTACAACGGGGAGCATGCGCCCATAAGAAAGCTCGCCGGTAGGAAAACGGCGAACAGCGACGGGCCGATCAATCCGGATGCGATTGCGACGACGCCGAAGCCGGCGATCGCGGCGACCATGGTGAGCGACCTATTGCGGAACCCTCCCGTGGCCGCCAAAATGCCGGACCCAGCCAGCATGCCTGCGGAGAAAAGGACCTCCACCAAAGCAGCATCCCCCGTGCTACCGCCAAAATGTCCCAAGGTCATTATTGGGAACAATGCCGCGAGTGGGGAGAACGCGAAAGCGAAGACGAACCCGCACCAAAGAAGGGCGAACAGCCCCCTGTATCCCCTGATCAGCTTGTAGCCGTCCGAAATCTCAGAGAAAAGTTCTCGAACTTTATTGGAAAAGGACGAGCTGCGGTCGGCTTCGTCGAGTCCTCCTGCGTCTATCTGAGCGGCGAGGACAGCTAGAGAAGCGAAAAGCGCCCCCAGCACGTCGAGGGCAATCATGGCGGTAATGCCCGCCACAGGATAAATCACTGCCGCGAGCGCGGCGCCAAGAATGTATCCGGCGGACTGAATCGCCTGCATCACTCCCGATAGGCGAACGAGATGCTCTGGCGGGGCGAGATGGGGCGTGAGGGATTGGGAGGCCGGCGTGTAGAACGAAGTGCCAGCTGCGCGGAGAAACAGGGCGATGAGTATTGACCACGCAGGTAAGCTGCCGGCCAACGAGGCAATCGCCAAGGCGGCGCCTACCGCGGCAACGAAGAGGTCGGCGCCGATGAGAACACGTTTCAAAGGCAGCCTGTCGACAACGGCGCCCGCAAGGACTCCGAACAAAGCAATCGGCAGAAAGCCTGCTAACGATGCCAGGGAGAGGAGGGAAGATGATTCTGTCGTGAGGGCGATATGCCAAATGAGACCCATTTGGAGAATCGAGCTCGTCAATGTCGACACGAGCTCCCCACCCCATACGAAACAAATCTTAAATTGCCATGAATGGCACAGCGAAACAGACCTGCGCCGAGAGGTTTCAAATATCATGGTTATGTCCAATCGTGAAATGGCGTGCAGAAAAACAGCGCGACGCCACAACAGCGCCGCTTTCTAGGCGCTCATCCACGTGCGGAAAAGACCAACCACGACACCCCTCCTTTGTTAATTCGGTCTGGCATACCATGTAATATTAACGAGGCTTGAGTTTGCCTGTCAAGAATCGACCATCGGAAAGGGCAATCCTCTCTGGCCATTCGATTCCTTTTGTATCTTTGGTTGCATAGGTGACCCGCCAGGGCTATTACGCGTGGAAGAGGCGCCTGCCGAGCTGGCCGATGAGGCGCTGAAGATGGCCCTGGTCAGGCGAAACGATCCCAAGGGATGCGTACATCATTCGGATAGTAAGAATGTTGCCAGCAGGTTTTGCGGCAACCGCAAAGGAGCCGTATCCTGCAGCTGGAATCACGTTGCAGCATCCTGACCCGCATTCCGATTGGCGGACGGCCCGCTTCGGCATCCTGACCAGCACAGCGATCGAGCCTTGTCATTCCTTGGATATGCCGGTTGCTCGGGGCGGTCCCGACGGAGGCCCTCGCCTCCCCGGTCCGTGACCCAAGAAGGGCAAGCATGCTGATCTGCATGGCTGGTTCCTCCTTTATGTAGACGACCATGCAAAGAAGGGACAACCGAGGAGGCAGGTTACTGATGCGGGCTCCCGCACGCCCATGACTACCCGACGGGCTGTTTTTCATCTCCGATGCCCGCATTGCAGCATGAACGAATGTGCCTCGACATCTCTGCTGGCATGGTACGACTGGGATCGCACCTCGACGCATCCTTGCGCATACTGCCTTCCAAGTTTCGAAACCGGGAAGGAAAGTGTATGTGAGCGACGATATCGGCGCCGATTCGACGCTCGAGAGGGAGATTGCGCCGATTCTATCCATCGGGGATGCATTCCCGAAGATTCTCATCACTCGCACGAGGCATGAGCCCCATACCCGGGAGGGCGTGCTCGTGCTGAATTTCGCGAGGTGGCTGCTTGGCGGGTAGGGTTCTGAACGTCGCATTGGGATATCGCGCGACAGGGCACGCAGGGCTGTTTGTGCCCGCACGGGAAACGCCGTCGCCATGCGGGCGGCCTGTCGTGTCCGATTAGCCTTTTGCTAAACAGGCTTACGCCAACTCATGGGCAAGCCACCTGAGACTATTCACTTTGCTTATCGTTGACAAAGACCTGTGGCCTGCGGTTTTGTGAACGGCTCGTAAGCCACCCGCGTCGACTCACTTACTGTTGAAGCTGGTGGTTTGCAGGCTCAAAGGCGGTTGAGTTTCAAAACGGGCGTTTTTCGGCGATATCGAGCCTCCAAAGGCGGCTCTCCGTGCCCCTTGGGACAAAAATAAAAACTCAATACTCTGAGTTTGAAAATGGTTTTTGAAGTTGTCCCAGCTTTTGTCCCCGAAGCCGATGAAACGCGACGTCGCGTCATTCAGCGGCACTCACTTCGAGATGCCGCCGAAAACTGGGTGCAACTGGAGTGACGAGACGGCAAAACTATAACCACCGAGTGGGAATAAGGTTTAAGGAGCCAACTTCTGAAAAATCATAAATATTAGTGCCTTAACTGACAATTATCGCCTCCTCTGATAAGCTAGGCAGAGGAGGCGATCTACATGAAACTGTACCATCGCGAGCAATATCTGCAAAAGATTCGACCGTTCTACGATGACGACCTGATCAAGGTGATCACGGGTATCCGCCGCTGCGGCAAATCGTGCCTCATGGCAACGATTGCCGAAGAACTGAGAGGCCGCGGCGTCGAAGACAAGGACATCGTCTACCTCGACCTCGATAAGCGCGGTAACCGCTCGATAAAGACGCCTGAGCAGCTGGAGGAAAAAATCGAGTCGCTTCTGGCTGACAGCGACTTCAAATACCTCTTCATCGATGAGGTGCAGAACGTCCGAGACTACGAGGACGTCGTGAACGCCTACAACTCGGATGGCGGCTTCTCGATATTCATCACAGGCTCCAACTCGTATCTGCTGTCTGGCGAGCTGATGACCAAGCTCACGGGCCGATACGTGGAGTTCGAGATGTTCACCCTGTCTTTTTCCGAGTTCCTCGATATGAAGAGGTTCATGGGCAAGGTGGTCGGTGACGCGCGAATCGAATTTGACGAATATCTGCGCTATGGCGGGTTTCCTCGGTCTCTGGAATACGAAGATCCCGAGGCAAAGGCTCACTACATCGAGGATGTCGTTGGGCAGATTGTCGACAAGGACATCAGGTCCCGAAACAAGATCAGGAACATCGATACGTTCAGCCGTGTCATGACCTACGTCATCAACAACTACGGTGCGCCAACGAGCCTCACCAGCCTTCATGACTATTTCACCAAGACGGAGCGCATTGCCGTCGAGCGGCGGACGATCGCCTCCTACATCCAGATGCTCGTTGATGCCAAGGTGCTCTACAGATGCGAGAGATTCGATCTTAAGTCCCGCAAATCGTTGCGTGGCGAGGAGAAGTACTACCTTGCGGATCCGGGTATCTATTTTGCGCGCAACGTCGATGTCCGGTTGAATTACGGGCCCTCGTTGGAAAACGCCTTGTACATCTATCTCCGCTCGAGGGGATATAAGCTATCCATAGGCCGCATCGGGAAGCTGGAGTGCGACTTCATCGCCCGCAGGCGCAACGCCTATGCCTACATCCAGGTTTCGATGACAATTGCCGATAGGAACGTGGAAGAGCGTGAGTACAGGCCATTCGGCTACATCAGGGACGGGTATCCGCGATATCTTTTCACACTTGATCCCCTACTGCAGGAGAGAGAAGGCGTCAGGCATCTTAACATGGTGTCGCTTATGAAAGATAACGACGACCTTATTTGAGCGACGGCCGGATTTCTTTGCTTCTCGGTGCATGAGTGACGTGAGCATAAAATGAGGACAATTGATTCACTTGGAATCGGCAGGCCGAGAACTCGTGTTGAAGTTAATGAGCTTTTGACCAGCGGCTCCTGTTGCTGAATGGGAATAATTGTTGATGTCAAATCATATCAATTAGCGAGCTGTCACACCCCTTGAGAGAATCTTGCTCAAGGGGTGTTTTTGTACTTGCCGCAAATAAGATTGCCTTAATTGCGTGGGCATGACTCAGGAGGCTGGCGTCAAAACAGAATCGGTTCGCCAACGGCTTACGGGTTGAAAAGACGCTCTCATCTGCAGCTTTTCCAACAGCCATGACACAGGTACCGTCAAGAGTCTTGCGCACTTTCCGACAGCCCCATAGGCCTGCCATCCGGTACGGCAACTCATCAAGCAGCGTCACGTCCAGGTAGCGCCTCGATCCCCACTCGCTCTCCGTGATGTACTTGAGCCTTGTGATGACGAGCATGAGCACCGACTTCCCGTCCGGGAAGGTGCCCACCACGCGCGTTCGCCTGCGGACCTCGCGGTGGGCCGTCGTCGTTGACGCCGATGGCGACCATGGCGGCGACGCTCTCGTAGGAGCCGCCCGCCGGGTACATCTCCATCATAGCCTCCTCAACGCTCGACTCGCGCCTGCGGTAGCGCTCGATTATCGCGGTCGTGAAGCGCGCGTTCTTGAGCTTGGGCATTCGGATCGTGGCCTCGCCGGACGATGTGGTGAGGCCGCGGTCGTAGCGGCCGGCGCGGTGCGCCTCTCGCTCGGCGGTGCGCTCGTAGCGCCCGACCCCGCCCAAGTCGTCCGCCTCCGCTTCGAGCAGGCCGTTCAGCGTATCCTCGGCCGCCTTCCTGATCAGCTCGCGTAGATCGGACCTAAGGCTTTCCTCGTTCAATGTTACGATGGGTTCGGGCATGGCCAACCTCCAGTATGTTTCAAGAATAGACAGCTCGAATCATACCGAGGCGGGCTGTGCCCTCCCTTCTATCTGGACGCTATTCTGCTGTCAAAGTGCGCAAGAAAGAGTGCGTTACCCCGCTCGTCTTCCGCTGTGCCGTATTCCGGAGTCCGGCATTTGTCGTTCTCCTCTTCTGTCGTGTTTGATGTTGCGTGTTCTGCGAGCGACTCTGCGCAGGTTCTTCAACCCGTTGCCCCGGGTGCACCCGGATAAAGGGTACCCATCCGTTGGGACACGGTCTGTTGCGGTTGGCGATTCGACTGAGCAGGAGCAGATGAACGGCGGGGACATGCGCAAAAGAATTCCCTTGCAAGGCTAGGTTCTTCTCCGCCATTACTAGATGGAGAATCCCCAAAGACGGCGCGTCGCGCCGCGGGCGGACCTTCTTATTGAGCGGAACAGGGAGGGGATTGGATCGTCCTCTTTTCGGGTGAGCCGCTTCTCGTCCCCCGAAGTAGGATGGCATCGTCGGTTCCGAGGATGTAGCTCCAGTAGAAACCGTCGTAGACCATCCACAGACTTTCTCCGTGATCGCTGTAACGGGCGCCTTCGCCGATGGTGGCGTAGGGCGCAAGCCTAGCCGCGGCAACTCTGAATCTGGCGGCGGGAAGGTCGCGTCTCCTGGGGGTGTACTCGATTTCGCACCAACCCGTGACCAGTTCGCAGCGTATGTCGATGTTTTCCTCGAGAGCAGGCCCCCACGTCCAGAACCGTGCCCATGTCGCCTTCTTGCCGACGCCTCCCGCAATGGGCTCCTCCTTGGAGACGGGCGCGGGGAGAAAGCCCACCTTGGGTTCGCCATCGGCGCCCGCGTCCCATCGGGCGTAGGCGAAGCGGCTCTCGTAAAGCTTTGCGATCTGTCCGCCTTTGCGTGCAGCGAAAAGGGGCTCGAACGCCTCCGCCTCCGCCTGCGGGACGTGATAGCCCCAAAGGTCGGGGCATGAGACCCCTGCGAGGCTCTCCGGCCCGCATTCAGTCGGGTAGAACATGCCGCCCGCCTGGGCCTGAAGCGCCTCGATTGCGTCGAGGACGGAGTCGTCTTCCCAAAACCAGTCGTCGCGCAGGCCCAGATACGCTCCCATAGCTATTTTTCTTGCCGTTTGGCGGGGAGGGGCTTGTCCCACTCGGCGGTATCGGGATTCCACGCTGCCTTGAAATCGCCGTCCATTCCCTCGCAGGTGAGGCGTACGTTCTCTGCGGAGGGTTCAGGCTCCAGGTCGAGGAAAACTCGGTTGCCGCCCCTGCCGGTATCAAGCTCGAAATCCAGGAAGAACGAGAATCTCGCGACTTCGAACCCGCCGCGCACGGCGAGAATCTCAGTGTCGCAGGCGGGCACGTTCTCGTAGCTGAACCTGAACTTTGGCGGGATGGCATGTGCCGGCAGCGCCTTGGAGAGGATGCCAGCGATGGCGTCGGCGATAATGCCGTCGTGCTCGTCGTGCCAGTCGCGGTTCTCCGGCGAGGCCTCGTCGTCGAACATCCCGTTCGCGGCAGCGTCCTTGCGGTGCCAGACGTCGTAGTCGAGGGCGAACGGCAACCCCTCGAACTTGTAGTCGTGGCGGCTCATGTCGAGCTTGAGGCCATGGGCCTCGGAGAGCAGCATGATGGCCGCGTGCAGGTC
>NZ_JADNJJ010000063.1:0-1830 GCF_015554865.1 Collinsella sp. D33t1_170424_A12
CCTCCTCGCCGCGATACCATTCGCGCCAGTAGCACGCACGGCAAACCTTCTCGCCGATCGCGTTCTTGTCCAAGATGTAGGCGAGGCGGTAATCCGCCTGCGTACCACACGTTAGGCACGTGGTGCGCAGCCAATCGGTCTTGCGATAGCTGCAACGCGGGCTGTACTCCTGATCGAGGCGCAGGTCAGCTTTTGCCAGCAGGGCATCGAACTCTTCGTTCGTCAGCTTCATACGACCTCCAAGCACGTTGCGGCGCCTCTGATTGTAGCGCGGCACAGGTTGGACCAGACGAGCGCTCCCGTGGCGGCGCGGATAGGCTGAGACGATGAAGCCGTTAGCATCGATACCTGTAACGATAGTGCACTCGCCTTCGTAGTAGTAGACGCGCTCGTAACCCATGCGGCTTCCAATGAGCTTAAGTTTTGTCACCAAAACTTTGTCGATCAAGGGCGCGGAATTAGGCTCGGTCTTGAGCCCCTCCTCGTTCTCGGTCATCTTGGCGGCGTAGCTCTTCCGGCAAGCTTGTCCAAGCGGCGCGTTCAATTCAAGCAAGCGCTAACCGACCTGCAGCACGATATCGTCGAATTCTGCTGGGTACTCCTTGCTGGATGGCGCCAAAGCCGTTGGGATTGTGATATCCCCGCCATCCCCAATTCGCACGTGAGCACCATCCGCGAGCTCGATATCGAGCGCCAAGGGGTGCCTGCTGGAATCCGCCCTCCAATATAGCCGCTCGATTCGCTTTCCAAAATGGACGGCAAGAGGACCAAAGGCCCTATACCCCATCCCTACACCTAAATCCGCATTCGCTGGAACAATTCCAATCGCCATGGAAATGCCCGAAACGGCAAGGACGATCAGCAACTTCTCTCCGACGCGCAAAATAACAGGCGAGTCGAAATCCCACTCATCGTCATCGAAGGCAACGTAGATGGCGTCGAGCACATGCCCCTCAAGCTCTTTCACGCACTTGCCCACAAGCTCGTTCAGCTCGTAGAGATCCTGGACGCGGGGCGACATGGGCAGATTCCAGACATCTGCTTGGAAAGCGCCTATCTGATTCATGCCATACCCTCTCTCAAGACCATTGTACTTGGCGAAATCACCCGGCAGCACATCTGAGCGAGTTCGCTTTGCGGATCGAGCAACGTTCGAGAGAAGTATGACACATTGCCGGAAAGGGCCTGCCGCTTATAGGGATGCATGTCAAGCTGGTGATCAAGAACGGTTTGGGACCATCCGCTCTCGACGATCGCCTGTCGATACCACTCGCGCCGGGCTCCAGAGCATCGTAACCAAACCCGCAGTAGCCTGCGCCACAACCTCAGCACGAGTGGTCGCAATCTCGTCTTGCACCTGGTCGAGCAAATCGAGATAATCGGAACCGCTAACAAGCATGAAGCCCGCATCGCCAATTGTGCAGCAGCCATTGCACAATTAAGCGCCTCGCTCTGGCAAGCATGGCACACGAGCCAGGCGTAACGTTGCCCCACTCTTTGAATCTCTTGCCCATCCGATGCATCCCCGATATGCACAATTCATTTGAATCACGATAACGGGCCTCCAATCGCACCATCGCACTTGGAAGGAAAAGGCGGTCAGCCACGTAACCAACGCCAAAGCAACGAACGATAATTGGAGCTTACGAATTCCAATTGAGTGATGACGACCAAAACGCTTCAAAGCGATCCGACAATTGCGATTGCCGGATCGCCGCCATACTCGACCAGACCGCCGGACACGTCTGCTAGTTGTTAAGTGCCAAGACGTTGTTTACATCTCGATGGTGACAAATAGGGAGGGCTCCCGCATGCTGTGAGTTGTCTAGA
>NZ_JADNJJ010000064.1:0-1548 GCF_015554865.1 Collinsella sp. D33t1_170424_A12
CTGACCGGTGGACGGCACTTCGGTGCATGGAAGGGGTCCTCCCGCGAGGGAGGGCCCCTTCCTTCGTTTAAGGGGGCCCGGCGGGGCGAGCGGCTATCGAGCACGGTTCTTGGCTATAGGGTTTCAAGCGCATCTTTTTTCGTGTATATCAGGACCATTCTTGCGGGCAGGCGTTGCTGTCCCTTTTCTTTGATCTCATTGCTTTGATGGTTGTGCTTTGCGGTCAAGCTGAATCCTTTGGATGTTGCGAATAGCCAGAAGTGATTGCCGGCTTCGTGTCGATACTGCGAGCAGCGTCTGAAAACAATATAAGTGGGCATACTTTTCAACGTTATTAACTCATGTATAGGAGGCTCCTTATGGCTCAGTTTTTTAAGTGCATTGCTGACGGTTCCTTCCTGACAAGTTTGTCGAATGACTCTGCTGCGCCTGCTGGCTACGAACTTGTTGAGGCGAATTCTGTTGACGCCGCTGTTGAGAAGCATGTTCCTTCTGTTGAGCTGCAGCGCGATGGCCACATTATTCACGTGACTATTGGCGAGGTCGAGCATCCGATGACGGCCGAGCACTATATCGAGTGGGTCGCGCTTGAGTCTGGTGACCGTCTGGAATTCCATTATCTGAAGCCCGGACAGACGCCTACCACCTTCTTTGCGGGCGGCGTTAAGTCCGGAACGGTATATGCATATTGCAACCTTCATGGTTTGTGGAAGGCATCGTTTTAGAATCGTTTTTGTATATTGTTATAGACATTTAGAAGGGGGTTTTAAGCCCCCCTTCTTTATGCTTTTCAGCACAACGTTGTATGATAATGACGGTTTATAGTCGTGCTAAAGGGGATTCATGAAGGTCGCGCTTTCTCAAATTCATCTTCCGATTGGGGATCTTGAGGCCTTTCAGATGCGCGCTCGTTCTCAGCTCCATATGACCGAGTCTCGCGGTGCCGATCTGATCGCATTTCCCGCACCACTTATATGTGGGTCCCAGCCTGGCACCTTTGCTGGGAGTTCGGCGTACCAGACGCGCCTTGTTGACGCGCTACACTCTTTGTCCTCCGATGTTCAGGCGTCGGGGGTTCATGCTGCCCTTGTTCCCGCTCCCGTTGCTTATGGGGAGGGGGTCTTATTCGAAACGTTTTATCTTCGAAACGGACGTGTGATTCCACTCCGGCTTCTGGCCTCTCAATCCCGCATGAAGATGGATGAGTCAGCGGATCCCTGGGCGCCCATCTGCTTCGATCTTGATGGCCTCCGAATCGCGCTTTCATTCGATCTCAATCGCGACATTGAATTGCTGCCCCCGGGCACCGACGCATGCCTCTACTTTCAGCTATCTCCTTTCTCTGTGGATGAGCTCAGCGCTACCTTGGGTGCGGGTTCATGTATCTCCCAATATCGTAATCTTGCCGAACAACATCGCATTTGGATTGCATGTATGGCTCCAGTAGGTCTCTATGATAGCGACCTGTATGTCGGCGGCTCATTTGTACTTGATGATTCGGCGAATATCATTGCTTCTGCCGCACTTTTCGAGCAGGATCTTTTGGTC
>NZ_JADNJJ010000065.1:0-2572 GCF_015554865.1 Collinsella sp. D33t1_170424_A12
CGATTTTTCCACTCACTTCGGGGGTGCCAGGTTGTTTTTGGTCCGCCGACCCCTCGAAGTGAGTGGAAATGCGGCAGCCGCCTGCTTCCGTAAGGACCGAAGCGGTGTATAGATGGCAAAAAAGGGGGGCGCAGCTCGCATCGAGTTGCACCCCCCCCGTCACGTTGGGCAATGTGTGCCGCGGCATGCTCGACTCCGCGACTGATTCCTAGCGGCCGTCGTCCTGCTGCAGCTCGCTTTGCTTGTGGCGGCGGGCCTGCTTGGAGAGCAAGCGGGCGGGCTTATCGGGGTCGGGGACGGCGGTGGGCAGCGGCTCGTCTACCGCGCCGTGGTACCAGCCACCTACGAAGTTGTCGGTGCGGAACACGTTGATGACCGCCCCCGGATCGACATCGCGCACCAGGTCGATGATGTCGGCCGATTCGTACGTGGACACCACGGTGTGCAGCAGCCACATGGTCTTGCGGCTGTAGCCGCCGATGACCTCGGCGCAGGAGATGCCGTGCTGGAACTCCTCGATATAGGCGTCCATGACCTCGTTGGGGCAGCGCGTGGTGATCTGCAGCGTGACGCGGTCGTAGCGGTTGTAGAAGCTGTCGATGGTCTTGGTGGCGATGAACTGGAAGACGATGGAGTACGCCGCGTTGTCCCAACCGAACAGGGCGCCGAAGATCACCAGCAGCAGGCAGTTGCTGGCAAAGATGAGTCCCCAGATCGTCTTGCCGGTGCGGTTGGACACGAGCAGCGCCACGAAGTCGGTACCGCCGGTCGAGGCGCCTGCCTTGAGTGCCACGGCGATGGACAGGCCCGATATAAAGCCGCCGAAGATCACGAGCATCATCTTGTCGCCCAGCAGCGGCGCGAAGTTGAAGACGTTGAGGAAGAGCGAGGAGAGCGCGACCTGCATCATGGAGAAGATGACGAAGCGCTTGCTGATGGAGCCCCAGCACAGCGAGGCGACGGGGATGTTGAGGAGCAGCATGCCCACGGAGGTCGAGATGTGCACGCCGCCGAGCGAGGTGATCTGGTTGACGAGGACCGCGACGCCGGTAAAGCCGCTGGGGAGCAGGTTGGCGGGCTCGACGAACGCCTGGATGAGGAAGGTCTGCAGCAGCGCCGAGAATGTGACGGCGATCGCGGTGATGATGCGACGTACAACGGCGAGGCGCGCGAGTTCGAGCGCGCGATCGGTGATGGCGTCAACGGCGTTTCGCATGGACCCTCCTTGGGCATCGTGCGCCGGGTGCGGCGCGGCTATTCGTTTGATCGCGTACAGGGAACGAGAGCGATGATTCTATCACGCATGATAGCCGCTTGATAGGGGGTCGGGCATCCAGCCGCGCGCCCTTTTACACGACGATAAAAATGTGGGCGTCCAGAGTGCCGCGCGCTGTCCGGTGTCCGGTCGGGCGCTTCCAGCGGGCGGGTTGGGCGATAATGGTGCGCATGAGAACACGACGGACGATGCGGGGGACCACCATGAACGAGCACGCGCTCCAAACGCTCAAGACCTACTTCGGGTACGACTCGTTCAGGCCGGGGCAGGACCGCATGGTCGATGCCATTCTGGCGGGGCGCGATGCGCTGGGCGTCATGCCCACGGGTGCGGGAAAGTCGATCTGCTACCAGGTCCCGGCGCTCATGCTGCCGGGCATCACCTTCGTGGCGAGTCCGCTCGTCTCGCTCATGGGCGACCAGGTGCGCGCGCTCAAGGCCGCCGGCGCCCGTCCGAGCTATCTCAACTCCACGCTTTCGCCCGCCCAGCAGAACACCGTGCTCAAGCGTGCCGAGGAGGGGTGGTACCAGATCATGTACGTGGCGCCCGAGCGCCTGTCCGACCCCCGCTTCCTGGCGTTTGCCCAGCGCGCGGCGGGCGAGGGCGGCATCGGCGTTCCGTTGGTGGCGGTGGACGAGGCGCACTGCGTATCGCAGTGGGGCCAGGACTTCCGTCCCGCGTACCTGCAGATCGCGGAGTTCATCGAGGCGTTGCCCGCGCGCCCCGTGGTGGCGGCGTTCACGGCGACGGCCACCCAGCGCGTGCGCCGCGACATCGTGGGCATGCTGGGGCTCGAGGAGCCCGAGACCGTCGTGACGGGCTTCGACCGCGCGAACCTTTCGTGGAGCGTCGAGGAGCTGGGCGACAAGGCCAAGACGCGCTGGATCACGGAGTACGTGGTTGCCCATGCACGGGAGAGCGGCATCATCTACTGCTCCACGCGCAAGGCGGTCGATGCGCTGTCGGCCGAGCTCGCGCTCGCGCTCATGCCCCACGGCATCTCCGTGGGGCGCTATCACGCCGGCATGGCCATGGGGGACCGGCAGGAGAGCCAGGCGGCGTTCATCGATGACCGTGTGCCGGTGATGGTGGCTACCAACGCGTTCGGCATGGGCATCGATAAGCCCAACGTGCGCTACGTGATCCACAACAACGTGCCCGAGAGCATCGAGGCGTACTACCAGGAGGCGGGGCGTGCGGGCCGCGATGGCGACCCGGCGAGCTGCTATCTGCTGTGGAACGGCCGCGACTTCGCGCTGCGCCGCATGATGATCGACCGCGACCCGGACGATGACG
>NZ_JADNJJ010000066.1:0-9193 GCF_015554865.1 Collinsella sp. D33t1_170424_A12
CGATTTTTCCACTCACTTCGGGGGTGCCAGGTTGTTTTTGGTCCGCCGACCCCTCGAAGTGAGTGGAAATGCGGCAGGTTTCTGCGGTCGGAGGTGGTGTCTGCCGCCACGCGGCCGTGTCCTCATTGGACGGCGCCGTCGTTCCTCGCTGTCGATCGTCAGGGGCTAGCGGATGGGTTCTGTGTATTTTGTCTTGTCGGTCCGCATGACGCGCTTCGAGACATGGAGCGGCCTGCCATCGATGCCGTAGACGAAGTCCGTTACGAGCATGAGCGCGGTGTCGCGCTCGACGTCAAGCAGAAACGCCTCGCGCGGGCGGGCGAAGCAGACCTCAAACGTTTTATGGCCGTTGGCGGGGACGCGGTGGAAGCGCTCGCGTAGTGCGGTGTAGAGCGAGCGACGGTCGAGGTCGGTGTCGAGCAGTTCTTTGAATTCCCTGGGCAACCAGGTGGTTTCCAAGCAGAACGCCTCGCGGTCGAGATAGCGTAGGCGTACGAGCTCGACGACCGGGCTTGCGGGGTCGACGCGTAGGAATGAGGCCGTGTCCGAAGGCGCGTCCGCCATGCGAGCGTCCACGAGGCGCGTTTCGAACTCGGATCGGCCACCTTGCATGCTCGTGGTGAAGCTCGAGAATACGGTCTCATCGGCATGGGATTGCAGGGTTTTAGAGACGAACGCGCCGCGACCGCGCTTCTTTGCAACGAGTCCTTCGTCCACAAGTATCTTGAGTGCGTGGCGCACCGTACTACGCGAGAGGCCGGTGTCGGCGATTAGCTCGGATTCCGATGGCAGCTTGGAGCCGCAGGGATACACGCCGCGGATGATTTTTGATCGCAGCTCTTCGGCGAGCTGGCAATAGAGGGCATCCGTGGATGTGGTTCTTACATTCATAATCGGTCTCGAATCTTAGTGATATCACAAACTTGTATGCCACTTACAGTAGCTTACCTGCTGTCCAAATTGTGCTCAATGATAGGGGAAATGTCGATATATGCCGTTTACGGCCAATAATACGCCGTTCATCGTAGACAACCCTTCGTAGGTGGTTTTAAGTCCTATATTTAACTTGTATCAATAACTAATTATATGGATGACGAAAGGACTGATACTCATGAATAAGCAGGAACAAGTTCGAGACATGGTTATCCGGATTCTCGAGAACAAGAAGCATGTGGGCGGTATCAGGCGCGTGGTGTGGGTCGGTGCTGGCGGTTCGAATGGCGGCAACTACCCCGCTCAATACTTTATGGAGCACGAGGCGGCCCTCATCGCGTCTTCGAGCTATACCAGCAGCGAGTTCGTTCGCGCTACGCCGCGCTATGTGGATGAGAATACGCTCGTTGTCGCCGTTTCCATGCGCGGCACGGCCGAGACCATCGCGGCGGCCGAGGTGGCGCGCGAACTGGGTGCTGCGACCGTGGGCGTGTACGTGGACGAGTCGCGCCTCACGGATGTTTGCGAGTATAAGGTCCAGTACGGCAGCCTCGCGGTTGACGAGACCGACATGGGCGAGACAAACTCTGCCGTTGTGACCATGATTGCCATGGAGCTCGTGCAGCAGACGGAGGGCTATGCGGAATACGATTCGGCGATGGCGGCGTTCGGCCTCATCGACCCCATCTACCGCAAGGCGGTTGCCTATACTGCGCCGCTTGCCGAGGCCTGGGCGCAGCAGAACGCCGACAAGCCCTGCATCAACGTGATGGCGCAGGGCCCGCTGTACGGCGCGGCGTACGTCTTCTCCATCTGCAACATCCAGGAGATGCTCCAGATCGATTCCTGCACGATCAACACGTGCGACTTCTTCCACGGGCCCTTTGAGATCTTGGACAAGCGCACGTCGCTGTTCCAGCTCATCTCGGTGGGTCGGTCGCGCGCGAACGACGAGCGCGGCGTCCGCTTCTTGGGCCGGTACGGCGGGGACCGCGTCTACCAGCTCGATGCGAAGGAGCTCGGCTTGAACGACATCAAGGATTCGGTATCCGAGTACTTCAATCACCTGGTCTTTTCCCCGATTCTGAATAACGTTTATATGCGTGCCCTTTCTCGGGTCACCCATAAGGACTACATGACCCGTCGCTACATGTGGAAGCTTGCATACTAGCTGGACGCGCTGCACCCACGCTGCAAGTGGCACCTCCCGTGGTCCGATCTGCCCGATGAAATCGCCGGATCGCCCGACCAAGCAAGGATCTCTTGAAGAAGTATTGAAACATCTATAACGAGTATAACGTCTGTTATAGTAAGTGAGCTGATCGACTGGAGGGAGCGGAGTCGTGAACGTGAAAAAAGGCTATGCGATGGTGCTGATCGCAGCGCTGACGTGGGGATGCATCGGCATCTTCGTCAACGATCTCACTGCGCTGGGGCTGGGTTCGGCGAGCATCGCTGCGTTGCGTTTGTTGTTCGGTGCGGCGATGCTGGCACCCGTGCTCGCTGTGATGGGGGCGCGCGGGTCGGGGGTGCCCGTGGGGGAGCGACCGTCTGCGCGCGCGTTGTTCCATGTGCCGCTCTCTTCGCTCGTCCCCTGTGCGCTCGTGGGCATCGTGGGGCTCGCGTTCGCCAACCTCGGGTACTACATTTCCATGGGCGAGGTGGGCATGTCGACAGCGTCGGTCCTGCTCTACACCATGCCGGTGTTCGGGGTGGCGCTGGGGCGGCTGCTCTATCGCGAGCCGGTGACCTCGAGCAAGCTCGCCTCGATCGCCATCAACGTTATCGGATGCGTGCTGGCGGTAACCAATGGCGACTTCTCCACGATGGGCTTCTCGGCGCTCGGCATCATAGCCGGCGTGGCCGCGGGTTTCATGGGTGCCTTGCTGGCAGTTTTCAGCAAGGTCGCAACAAAGCGGGTGCATCCGCTGGCGGTGACGTTTTACGGATTCGTCTTCGGCGGTGCGACCATGCTCGCCCTGGCGTGCCCTTGGACGGATATCGCCGCTGCGGCGAGTCCGCGATTGCTGCTCGTCCTGCTGGGGTTTGGCCTCATCCCGACGGCTTTGGCGTACATTTTCTATATGAACGGATTGTCGATGGGGCTCGAGGCGTCCAGGGTGCCAGTTGTCGCTTCGTTCGAGACGGTCACGACCGTGCTGGTGGGTATTGGGGTCTACGGCGAGTCGGCTGGTCCAGTGAAGATGGCGGGCATCTGCCTGGTGCTTCTTTCCATCTTCGTGATGAACACGAGCTTCGAGAAAATTCGCCGCAGTGAGCTTTATGGTCATGTGGCGGAGTCCATGCGGTTCAGCGGGCGGGCATGGGCGCAGGAAAAGGCGGCGGGCTACGCCGAGTTCGTAAGCGGCGGCGACTGGCAGGCATGGGTCGCGCTGCGGTAATGCCAGGTGCGGGCTGGAGCCGTGTCGCGCCGTACTCCGTGTGCGAGCGAGGTGCGCCCATCGGGCGGGATCATGGCTAAACCATAGGCGATGGCTGACTCGCCTTTGAAACATACTATGACGTATATAACGGGTGAACGGTCGCTATAGATCAGTGGACGGTACATATTTCCAGAAAATACCATAGTCTGCTAAAGAACCCTCGACATACTAGCTAAGTCATCTATAATGACCATAACGACTAAGAGGAGGCGTGATGAATCAGATAATTCTGGCATCGCACGGCGGGCTCGCAGCAGGTGTCCGCGATACGTTGGCAATGGTCCTTGGCGACGTCCCCAACGTCCACGTTATCTCGCTTCTGCGCGATGACAAAGAGCCCGTTACGGGCAAGGCGGCTGCTCTCATCGAGACGTTTGATGCCGCAGATACCATCTACGTCTGCACGGACATGATGGGATCGAGCGTCAACAACTCGATGGTGGAGCTGATGGAACGCGACGATCGCATCACCGTGATCAGCGGTATGAACATGCCGCTCGTGCTCACGCTCGCGATGTCCCCCGTGCCCATCCAGGGTAAGGAGCTCGTCGATCTGATCCAGGAGGCGCGCGCCGGTCTGGACAACTGCCGTGACTCCGTACCCCTGCTGGCCAAGGCACCTAGGAAACAGGTCGTCGCCGGCAAGGGCGGCAAGGCGAACATCGTGCTGGTGCGTCTGGACTACCGCCTGCTTCACGGCCAGGTCGTATTCTCCTGGGTCAACTCGGTTGCCGCCAGCCGCATCATCGTGGTGGACAACGAGGCGGCGTCCGATGAGATTAAGAAGGGCGCGCTCAGGCTCGCCAAGCCGGCCGGCGTGTACCTCAACGTGTACACCGTCGAGAGGGCGCTCTCCAAGATGGAGAAGCTCAACACGCTGGGCGAGAACGTGATGTTCGTATTCGGCAACGTGCGCGAGCTGCTTCAGTTCGTGAGCTCCTATCCCTTCCCCGAGGTCAACTTTGGTGCGGCGGCCAACCACGACGGTGCCGAGCCGGTTGGCGGCAAGGACAGCTCCGTCTTCCTCGATGCCGCAGAGAAGGCCGACGCCCAGAAGATCTTGGACCTCGGCATCAAGATCTACGAGCAGCAGACGCCTACGCAGGCGCGTACGGATATCAGCTCGTTCTAAGCAGGCATGTATCCCCGAACCGTGGGGTTTGCAACGAATACTTCTGAGAGGAGAAGGTAATGGATACGTTCATTAGCGCGCTGCTCGTCGGCCTTGTCGGCGTGTTCTGCATGCTCGACTCGCGCCTGTTGGGCCGCCTGAACTTCGAGCAACCGCTGATCGGCGCGACGCTTGTCGGCCTGGTGCTGGGCGATGTGCCCACCGGCCTTGCCGTCGGCGCGGCGGTCGAGCTGGTCAGCATGGGTCTGGTCCAGGTTGGTGCAGCGGTTCCGCCCGACATGGTCCTGGGCGGCATCGTCGCCTCCGCGTTCGCTTGCTTGACCGGCGCATCCGCCGAGACGGCCATGACGATCGCAATCCCCGTCGCGGTCCTCGGGCAGCTGCTCGGCATCGTGTTTCGCTCTATCATCGCGGCGCTCACCCATGTGGCCGATTCCGCTATCGAGGCCGGTCGCTTCAAGAAGGCCTACCGTATGCACATCGTGGCTGGTACGGCGCTTTACTCGCTTATGTACTTCCTGCCGATCTTCGCCGCGGTCTTCGTGGGTACCGACGTCGTCCAGGCGATCGTTGACATGATCCCAGCTTGGATCACCGACGGCTTGAACGTGGCCTCCAAGATCCTCACCGCCTATGGTCTTGCACTCCTGCTCTCGATGATGCTCAACAAGGGCATGACGGTCTTCCTGTTCCTGGGCTTCATGCTCGCATCCTATCTGGGCCTTTCCGTGATCGCCGTCTCGATCTTCGGCGTCATCCTCGCGCTCATCCTCATGAGCATCAAGTATGCCAACAACGGCGGCGTTGCCATCGCGGGCGCCGGGGCCGAATACGATCCGCTCGAAGACGATGAGTAAGGGGGAGAGCACCATGGCTAACGAGATCGCTAATCAAGACGTATCGCTCAACAAGAAGATTTGGCAGTTCTTCTGGCGCTCCTGGGCAATTCAGGACTCTTGGAACTACGAACGCCAGATGAACATGGGTTTCCTGTACGGCATGGTTCCCACGATCGACCGCTGCTATCCGGACGAGACCGATCCCCAGCAGCTCGAGGCCAAGAAAGAGGCCTACCGTCGCCACATGGCGTTCTATAACTGCACCCCGCAGACGAGCGCCTTCGTCCTCGGCCTCGCATCCTCCATGGAGGAGCAGTACGCGAAGGACCGCGCCAGCGTGAACCCCGATTCCATCAACGCGATCAAAACGTCGCTGATGGGCCCGCTCTCTGGTATCGGCGACTCCTTCTTCCAGGGCACGATTCGCGTCATCGCCTTCGGCCTCGGCGTGCAGCTCGCGCAGCAGGGCTCCATTATGGGCCCGATCCTGGCGATGGCCATCTCCATCGTTCCGTCCGTTCTCATTACCTGGTTCGCGGCCAAGCTCGGCTACCAGGGCGGCCATGAGTACCTGCAGAAGCTGCAGGGCGGCAACATGATGGACAAGCTCATGTATGTCTGCGGCATCGTGGGCCTCATGTCGGTGGGCGCCATGATCGCGACTCTCATTGGCGCTACCACGCCGCTTGCGTTCTCCGACGGCGCCGTGGTCATTCAGGACATCCTGGATTCCATGATGCCGAACATGATTCCGCTGGCGCTTACCGGTTTGATGTATTGGCTCATCAAGAAGGGCGCGAACACCCTGGCGCTCCTCGCGATCGCCATCGTCGGAGGCATCGCCCTCTCCGCTCTGGGCGTCCTCGTCTAGCACCTGTACCAAGCTCATGCCGCGCCCGTTCCCAGCTGCGGGAATCGCGACGCCCCGCAGAAGGGCTTCGCGACCGAGGCGCGTTGCGACTCCGATAGACACTCCACCCCTGGTGGGAGGCCGGCCGGCATTCGGTTCCCTAAGTCGAGGCAGCCCAATCTCCGCTGCGACCGTCCGGCCCTCCCGTCAATCACCTGGTAACAACGGCCCGCCATACGGCGGGGCTGAGCAAGCAACCGAAAGGATGTTTTGAACATGTACGAGATCGACCTCAACCTCCCCAAGCAGATCGTTGCCGACGTCCTGTCCAACCATGAGATCCACAGCGTGGCCTTCGTGGGCTGCGGCGCCTCCATGTCCGACCTGTACCCGGCCAAATACTTCCTGGCTAACAACACCGATAAGCTGAACGTTCAGATCTTCACCGCCAACGAGTTCAACTACGACACCCCGAAGTGGGTTGGCGAGCATACTTTCGTGATTACCTGCTCGCTGGGCGGCACCACGCCCGAGACCGTGGAGGCTAACAAGACCGCCAAGAAGCACGGCTGCCCGGTGGTCGCCATCACCAATAAGGCTGGCTCCCCGCTCACCGAGGGCGTCGACCACGTGATCGTCCACGGTTTCCACGCCAACTTCGCCGCCAAGTGCGAGAAGCCCGGCTACGCCATGGCGCTCGCTCTTGAAATCCTGCAGCAGACCGAGGGCTATGACCACTACGAGGATATGGTCTGCGGCCTCACCAACGTCTTCGAGCTCTGCGAGAAGTCCGCCCTGCAGGCCGAGAAGGTCGCCGAGCAGTTCGCCCAGGACTTCAAGGACGACGAGATGATCTACTTCATGGCTTCCGGCGCCTCCGAAAAGATGGCCTACTCGCACGCCGCCTTCCTTTTCACCGAGATGCAGTGGATTGACGCCGCCGCCTATAACACCGGCGAGTACTTCCACGGGCCCTTCGAGGTCACCACGCCCGGCAAGCCCTACGTCTTCTTCATGTCCGACGGCGCGACCCGTCCGATGGACGCCCGAGCCCTCACCTTCCTGCAGCGCATGGACGCAAAGGTCGCCGTCATCGATGCCAAGGACTATGGCCTGGCCGACGCCGTGCCCGCGAGTGTTGTGACTTACTTCAACCCGCTGCTGCACCTTGCTGTCATGCGCGTGTACGGCAACAAGATCGCCGACGCCCGCCAGCACCCGCTGACCAAGCGTCGCTATATGTGGAAGCTCACCTACTAGTTCGATTCGGCGGGGCGGTTCCTTGCGGGGCCGCCCCTTTTTTATTCGAGGAGGTTCCCATGATCAAGGCCGTGCTGTTCGATAACGACGGCGTATTGGTTGACACGGAGTGGTTCTACAACCGTCGCCGCGCGGCATATTTGGAGACCAAGGGCTTCGTGTTCGACGAGATTCCCGACCTGTCCGGCACAAACGACATCTATGTGTGGGAGTACTACGAGCCCGATGACCCCGTTCGACGCGAGGAGCTGAAGCGGGGCTACCTGCCTTATATGGAAGCGCATCCGGTGCCCTATGACGAGCTTGTGAACCGCGACGCGCGCCCCGTCATGGAGGCGCTGCGGGCGCGTGGCGTGAAATGCGCCATCGCGAGCTCGGGGCAGATCGAGATGATTCAACAGCTGGTGGACGCCGCTGGTCTGGAGGACGTACTCGACCTCAAGTTGAGCGCCCATGACTGTGGCGCGTTCAAGCCCGACCCGGCGGTGTACGTCCGCGCGATGGAGCTGCTGGGGGTTGAGCCGGTGGAGTGCCTGGTGGTCGAGGACTCGCCTTTTGGCATCGAGGCGGGCGTGCGCTCGGGTGCGCGGACGCTGGCGCTGAGGCCCAGGGAGGGTGTTGAGCTCGACCAATCGGGTGCCCACCGGGTGATCGATAGCCTGTGGGACGTGCTGGAGGAGCTCGGTTAGGATGTGCCGTCCCCAGGCGCGCGTGCAACACGTTGTCAATATGGTTATAATTATAACGACATATATGATGATGTAGATGAATGGATGAGAGCGCTATGGCGACGAATAGGACGACCCCGCTGTACCAGCAGGTTTTTGCAGAGATTAAGGGGGCGATCGAGAACGGCGAGTATGCGCCCAAGGAGCGCATTCCGTCCGAACCCGAGCTGGCGGAGCAGTACGGCGTGAGCCGCATCACGGTGCGCCGCGCCGTCGAGGAGCTGTGTTCGGAGGGCTATTTGGTGAAGCAACAGGGGCGTGGGACCTTCGTGAGCACGCCTCACATCAATCGTCGCCTGCTGCAGTACACCGTGGCGCGAGGTTTCACGCAGGTGTGCGAGGACAACGGCATGGAGCCGGGCGCGCGCGTGCTCAATCGCTTGATCGTGCCGGTGCGCTCCGAGGAGGCTCGTCTGCTTGATTTGTCGGAAGAGGCGTTGCTGTTGTATGTCCAGCGCATCCGCACGGCGGATGGCCAACCCATCTTCGAGGAGAATATCTTTTTGCCCTACGAGGGCTACCAGTCCTTGATGACCGAGGACTTAAATGATGTGTCGATGTTCGACAAGATCTCGGAGGTGGGCGGGAAGCGTCCGGAGGTGCCGCTTATGCGTACCGTGGAGGCGGTGCGAGCCACGAGCGAGCAGGCAACGCGCCTGGCGATCTCTCAGGGTGATCCGCTGCTGTTTCTGAACGTGTGCTTCGGCGATGCGGACCGCAAGCCGGTGTGCATCGGTCGCCAGTATTACGTGGGCAGCCGCTATCGATTTGTGCTTTAAGCAGTTGTCGGCGAAGCGAGGCGAAAAAGCAGCTCCTTTCGAGCCCTCCCCCTCGAAGTGAGTTGATTTTTTCGAAGGGGGCGAGTAGACCCCTGTTGGGGGTGCGCCTCACCTGGGGTTTTCTTGCAAATTGCAGCGGGATATCGGGCGTCTCTCGATTTTTCCACTCACTTCGGGGGTGCCAGGTTGTTTTTGGTCCGCCGACCCCTCGAAGTGAGTGGAAATGCG
>NZ_JADNJJ010000067.1:0-5570 GCF_015554865.1 Collinsella sp. D33t1_170424_A12
TCCCCGCGCGTGCCATGAAAAAAGCGAGCCCGGCGGACTCGCAATCTCAACAAATCTGGCGGAGAGAGGGGGATTCGAACCCCCGGAACGCTTGCGCGCCCAACGGTTTTCAAGACCGCCGCATTCAACCGCTCTGCCATCTCTCCATGCTTGGTAATGATAGCATCGAATGGAATTGGTATGTGAGAAAGGACGTTGATGCAGCTGAGTGAGCAGGAGGAGACCACATCTCACGAGCGCTTCATGCGCGCGGCGCTGGACGAGGCGCGGCTGGCCGCGCAGATGGGCGAGGTTCCCATCGGTGCCGTGGTGGTGCGTGAGGGTGAAATCATCGCCCGTGCGCACAACGTGCGCGAACGAGATGACGACCCGTCGTCGCACGCCGAATTCAGCGCGATCATGGCTGCATCGAGGAAGCTGGGACGCTGGCGCTTGTCGGACTGCATCGTCTACGTCACGCTCGAGCCGTGCCTCATGTGCGCGGGGCTCATGATCAACGCCCGCATCGGGGCCTGCATCTACGGCGCGCCCGATCCCAAGGGCGGTGCGTTGGGCAGCCTCTATGCGGTCAACGACGACGCGCGCCTCAACCATCGTTTCGCCGTGATTCCGGGCGTGCTGGAAGATGAGTGTGCCGGCGTGCTCAAGTCGTTCTTCGCCACCATGCGCGCGTCGCGTAAGGCTGCGATGCGGGCGGAGGCGCCGGCGGCTCCGGTGCAGGAGGGCGCCCCGACTGATGCCGCGCCCGAGGCCCTTCGAGATGCTGCGGGCGCGCTGCCGGCGGACGTCGGCGCTGCGGGCGATGCCGCCGATGCGTACGAGCGGGCCGAGCGCGCGCACCTGGAGAAGCGCGACCGCGATCGCGCTCGCACCGCGGGCTCCCCGCGCGCCGTTCGCGCAGCGATGCCCCCTGCGGCTTCGCCCTCGTTCGTCCTTGCTATCGACTCGTTCAAGGAGTCGGCTACGAGCGACCAGGTGGAGCGCTGGTTCGAGGAGGGCGTGCGCCGTGCGTGCCCGTCGGCCCGTGTCGAATGCGTCTTGCTCGCCGACGGCGGCGAGGGCACGGTGGCCGCGGCATCCCGTGCGCTGGACGGCACCGTGCGCGCCGTTGCGGTGTCGGACCCCTTCGGCCGCGACATCGAGGCGGAATACCTGCTCACCCATGACGGCGAGGCGATCATCGAGGCTTCTGCCGCGGCGGGCGTCGAGTTTTCGGGCTGCACGCACGACGAGGCGCTGCGCGCGTCGTCCTATGGCGTGGGCGAATTGGTTCGCGACGCCGTGCGCGCGGGCGCCAGCCGCATCTACGTGGGCCTGGGCGGAAGCGCGACGAGCGACGGCGGCACGGGGCTGCTGAGCGCCCTGGGTGCGCGCGTGCTGGACGCGCGGGGCCGCGAGGCCCCGCCCGGGCTCGAGGGCTTGGCACACGTCGCCTCCGTGGAGCTTGCCCCGGCCATCGAGGCGTTGGGGAAGACCGAGCTCATCGCATTGGTCGACGTCGAGAATCCGCTGGTCGGCAAACGCGGCGCCGTACGCGTTTTCGGTCCCCAGAAGGGCCTGGCCGACCTGCCCACGCCGCGGGGAGACTGCGCCACGCTGTTCGACCAGCTCGATCGCGACATGATCTCGTATGCCTCGAAGCTGGATGATGCGCGCGTCGCGTGCGCGGGCGCGGGCCGGCAGGAGGGTGAGCGCCGATTCCGCACCGTCTCGGGCGTGCCGGGCGCCGGCGCGGCGGGAGGTTTGGGAGCCGCGCTGCTGGCCTGCGGAGCGAAGCTCGTATCGGGTGCTGAGGCGTTGCTCGACCTGCTGGATTTCGACGAGCTTTTGGCCGACGCCGACGTCGTTGTTACGGGCGAGGGGCGCATCGACGAGCAGACGGCGGCCGGCAAGGGCCCCGCCATCGTGGCGCGCCGCGCGGCGCGCGCCGGTAAGCCGGTGGTGGCGGTGGCGGGCGGAAGGGCGATGAACCTGGACGCGGTATACCGTGCCGGCGTCGGCGCCGTCCTGCCCGTCTTGCGCGCCCCCATGCCGCTCGACCGCGCGCTTTCGACCGAGGAGACGCGCCGCAACCTGGTGTGCGCGGGCGAAACGGTCGCGCGCATGCTGTCGATGCGCCGTTTGCCCTAGGGGCATGCGCGCGTGCTCCCGCGACGAGGCGCCCGTTTCCCAGCTGCCGGTCGCGCGCGCCGTTCGAACCGCCGGCCTGGGCGCGCGGCTTCGCCGCCTCCGTCCCCTTCGCCCCATTCGTCTCGATATACGTTCGCGACCCCTTGGAGGACCCATGGATACCGATGCAACCGTTTACGACTTCGACGAGGTTATCGATCGCCGTCATGCGCCGTATAGCTACTCGAGCAAATGGAGCACGAGCGCGGCGACGGCCGAGCACAACGGCTTGCCCGCTATTACCGACGACCACATCGCGCTGTTTACCGCAGACATGGATTTCCGCTGCGCCGCGCCGATCGTCGACGCGCTGCGCGCGACGGCCGACCACGGCGTTTTCGGCTATTCGACGCTGGACGGCTGCGAGCGTTATCACGCGGCGGTGACCGGATGGTTCGCGAGGCGCGATGGCTGGAAGATCAACCCGGACCTCATGACGTTCTGCGCGGGCACGGTTCGCGCGCTGCAGTACGCCATCGAGGCCTTCACCCGGCCGGGCGAGGGCGTGATCATCCAGCGGCCGGTCTACCCGCCGTTTGCCGGGAGCGTCGAGGACGCCGGTCGCGCGCTCCTCGATAACCATCTGGTGCGCCAGGTGGATGGCGCCGAGACGGGCGACCTGTACTACACGATGGATTTCGAGGGGCTCGAGAAGCTCGCCGCCCGTCCGGACGCCACGATGCTCATCCTGTGCAACCCGCATAACCCGGTTGGTCGCGTATGGACGAGCGAAGAGCTGGAGCGCGTGGCCGATATCTGCACGCGCAACGGCGTGATGATCGTTGCCGACGAGATCCACGGCGACCTGCTGCGCCCCGGCGTGCGCATGCGCCACCTCGCCCAGGTGGCGCCGTATGCGCGCGTGATGACCTGCACCGCGGTGAACAAGACCTTCAACCTGGCGGGCTTATCGGCTACGAACGTGGTGTTCAGCGACGCCCGCGACCGCGTTCGCTTCGAGCGGGCGATGCGGTTCTCGGGGCCCACGCCCTTCGGTATCAGCGCGGTGATCGCCGCCTACGAGCAGGGCGAGCCCTGGCTCGAGCAGTGCCTTTCCTATCTGGACGGCAGCATCGACGCGGTCCTTGGCTTCTTTGCCGAGCGCCTGCCCGATGTGCACGTGCGCCGGCCCGAGGGCACGTATGTCCTGTGGTTCGATTTCGAAGATCGCTGCCGTGCGCTGGGGATCGACGGGGCCGAGCTGCATCGCCGCATCTACGAGGAGGCCAAGGTCATCCTGCAGGACGGCGTGAAGTTCGATCCGCGTGACGGCGAATTCTTCCAGCGCATGTGCGTGCCGAGTCCGCGCTCGGTCCTGATGGAGGCCTGCGAGCGCATCGCGCGCGTGCTGCAAGGGGATAATATTTAGGCCTCGACTTTCACTCCCGCTTTGCGGTAAGATAAACGATACGCGCCCCGCGCGTTCGATGGGTTCGGGTGACGATATGTTCCGAATCTGGTCAGGTCCGGAAGGAAGCAGCCATAAGGAGCCTCTGACGGGCACCCGTTCCCATCGAACGCACGGGGCTTTTTGTATATAGAGCGCCTTTCGGGCCGGTCGCATGATGCGTCGGTCGAGTTACCGCTTTATAACAGTCGTGTTAGGTGCGTTTTCGAATCTGGTAAGAGAATAGGGGTCTCGGAGCCTTTCACGGCAGAGGTGCGAGGTCTGCTCTATCATGGGTGCGTATTATCCGTGTCGTGGTAGGGAGCGCGCTCGTGCTGAGGCTCATCAAACGTTTCGCCGGTGCATATCGCCGCTATTTCATCCTGGGACCTCTGGCCAAGCTCGTTGAAGTCTACTTCGATCTGGTGACGCCGCTCGTGGTTGCCAGCATGATCGACGTGGGCGTTGCCGGCCGCGACGTGGACGCCGTGCTGCGCCACGGTGCGGTGCTGGTGCTCATGGCGGCGGTTGGCATCTCGGCCACGCTGGTGTGCCAGAAGATGGCTGCGCTGGCGTCGCAGGGCATGGGCACGGATATGAGGCGCGAGCTCTATGCGCAGATCAACCGGCTGTCGTGCGCGGACCTCGATCGGTTCGGCACGCCCTCGCTCATCACGCGCGTGACCAACGATGTCAACCAGATGCAGCTGGCCATCGCGCTGGCCGTGCGCATGCTCATTCGCTGGCCGTTCCTGGCGCTGGGCTCCATGATGGCGGCGCTTCTTATCGACGTGCAGCTGGGCGTGGTGTTCTTGGTATGCACGCCGCTGATCGGCTTCGTGTTCTGGCTGGTCATGGCTAAGAGCGTTCCGTTTTTCAAGGAGATGCAGGCCAAGCTCGATCGCGTGGCCCTGGTGCAGCGCGAGGCGCTTTCGGGTGCGCGCGTGATTCGCGCGTTCTCGCGCGAGCGCGATGAACGCGTTCGCTTCGACGGGGCGGCAACGGAGCAGTCGACGGTGGCCATAGCCGTGGGCAAGCTATCGAGCGTGCTCAACCCCGTGACCTTTCTCGTGATGAACCTGGGTGTATGCGCCATCTTGTGGAGCGGCGGCATGGCCGTGGACACGGGTCGCCTGACGCAGGGCGAGGTCGTCGCCTTCGTGAACTATATGACCCAGACGCTGCTCGCCATCGTCTACGTGGCCAACCTGGTGGTGGTGTTCACCAGGGCGTCGGCCAGTGCGAGCCGCATAAACGAGGTGTTGGATTGCGAACCCGCGCTGGCGTGCGCGGCGGGTGCGGGCTGGGACATGGACCAGGCCCTCGCGTCCGGTGCGCCCGCGTTGAGCTTCCATGGGGTGGCGTTTCGCTATCCGTCCGCATCGGCCAACGCGGTCGAGGACGTTACCTTTCAGCTGCCCATGGGCGGGACGTTGGGCATCATAGGCGGTACGGGCTCGGGCAAGTCGACGCTCGGCGCGCTGATGGCCCGCCTGTACGATGCGAGCGCGGGTTCGGTCGACGTATTCGGCGCCGACGTGCGCGATTGGCCGTTGGAGCGGCTGCGCGCGTCCGTGGGCGTGGTTCCTCAGGCGGCGCAGCTCGTGTCCGGTACGGTTGCCTCCAATCTGCGCTGGCGCGATGCGAACGCGAGCGATGCGGAGCTGTGGCGCGCCCTCGAGGTCGCGCAGGCGGCGGAGTTCGTCCGCGCGTGCCCGGCGGGACTGGAGACGCCGGTCGAGGCGGGCGGCAAGAACTTCAGCGGAGGCCAGCGCCAGCGCTTGACGATCGCGCGGGCCCTGGTGGGCGATCCGTGGCTGCTGGTGCTCGACGATGCATCGTCGGCGCTCGACCTGCGCACCGATGCCGCGCTGCGCCGCGCGCTGCGCGCGCTGGCGCGCGAGCGGGCGGGCGCGGGACGGCCGCTTACCATGGTGGTCGTGTCCCAGCGTGTTTCGGCCGTGCGCGATGCCGACCTGGTCTGCGTGATGCGCCGCGGTCGCGCGGTGGGGCT
>NZ_JADNJJ010000068.1:0-20132 GCF_015554865.1 Collinsella sp. D33t1_170424_A12
ACCCGAAGACGTCGCAAACGCCTTCGTCTACCTCGCGAGCGACATGGCGTCCTACGTTACCGGCGCGGTCATTCCCGTCGATGGCGCCGCCCGCTCCTAATCGCTTGCATCCTTGCCGTGCGGCGCCCGTAGACCAGGGGCGCCACGCATGCTCGGCCGACCAACAGATTCGGTCTTCACAATGAAGGGACGAGGTATGCGCCTCGTCCCTTCATGTTTGCATCTCATTATGCCTGGCCAGCGCTTTGGCGCGCGCGGTCCCGCTCGAGAAGAGGCGCCAAGAAGCGACCCGTATAGCTCTCGGGGCACGCGGCGACCTCCTCGGGCGTTCCGCTCACCACAACGGTACCGCCGCCGCTGCCTCCCTCGGGGCCCATATCGATCAGACGATCGGCTACCTTGATGACATCGAGGTTATGCTCGATGACCAGCACGGTGTTGCCCGCATCGACCAGGCGCTGCAGCACATCCAGCAGCTGGCGAACGTCCTCGAAATGCAGGCCGGTCGTGGGCTCGTCCAAGATGTAGAACGTTTTGCCCGTCTGCCTGCGGTGCAGCTCCTTGGCGAGCTTCACACGCTGTGCCTCGCCACCGGAAAGCGTGGTGGCGGGCTGCCCCAGGCGCACATAGCCCAAGCCCACGTCGTAAAGCGTCTGCAGCTTGCGCTTGATCTGCGGGATGCTACCGAAAAAGGCCAACGCCTCCGTAACGCTCATATTAAGTACATCGGATATGCTCTTGCCGCGATACGTGACCTCGAGGGTCTCGCGGTTGTATCGCTTGCCCCCGCACACTTCGCACGGAACGTAGATATCGGGAAGGAAGTGCATCTCGATCTTGATCTGCCCGTCTCCCTTGCACGCCTCGCATCGACCGCCGGGGACGTTGAAGGAGAAGCGCCCCGGTGCATAGCCGCGCGCCTTCGACTCGGGCACGCTTGCAAACAGCGCGCGCAGATCATCCCACAGCCCGATATAGGTAGCCGGATTGGAACGCGGGGTGCGCCCGATAGGCGACTGGTCGATATCGATGACCTTGTCGATCTCCTCGACGCCTTCCAGCTTCCTATACGGCCCCACCACGCGCGTCGAATGATGGATGGCGTTGGTGAGCGCGGGAGCGATGGTATCGGTGACCAGGGAGCTCTTGCCTGATCCTGACACACCCGTAACCACGGTGAGCGTTCCGAACTCGATCTTCGCCGAAACGTTCTTAAGGTTGTTGGCACGGGCGCCCGTGATCTTCAGCGCGCCGCGCCCCGGTTTGCGGCGCGTCTCCGGCACGCGAATCATCCGACGGCCCGTAAGGTAGGCGCCGGTGAGAGAATCCTCGGAAGCCATGATCTCCTGCGGCGTGCCTGCGCACACCACCTCGCCGCCATGTTCGCCGGCGCCCGGACCCATATCGATCACGTAATCGGCCGCGCGGATCGTGTCCTCGTCGTGCTCGACGACGATAACGGTGTTACCGATATCGCGTAGACGCTCAAGCGTTCCGATAAGGCGCTCGTTATCGCGCTGGTGCAAGCCGATCGAAGGCTCGTCCAGGATGTAGAGAACGCCCATGAGCCCGGCGCCGATCTGCGTGGCCAGGCGGATGCGCTGCGCCTCGCCACCCGACAGCGTCGCCGAGGCGCGGTCGAGCGTGAGGTAATCGAGACCGACGTCGACGAGGAAGCGCAGACGCTCGAGAATCTCCTTGACGATGCGACCTCCGATGAACTCCTGGCGCTCGGTAAGCTCGAGGCCCTCGAAAAAGCCGAGCGACTCGCGGCACGACATACGGCAGACATCGTAGATGGATGCGCCGCCCACGGTGACCGCGAGCATCTCGGGGCGCAGGCGCGCGCCGTGGCATGCAGCGCAGGGCTCTTCTCGGATATAGCGTTCCAGGCGCGCCTTGGTCTTCTCGTTCGTCGTCTCGATATAGCGCTCGTAAAGAATGTTGCGTACGCCGGAATACTTCGTATCCCAGCAGGTATCGCGACCGTCCTGCGTGCGGTAGTTGACGCGCATCTTCTTATCGCCCAAGCCATCGAGGAAGATGCGCCGGACGCGCGCAGGCAGATCCTTCCACGGCGCGGCGGCGTCGACGCCCAGGTACTCGCAGAGCGCGCGGAAGATCTGCGGATAATAATTCGACTTTCCAAAGAAGCTTCCGAACACGCCTTCCTCGATGGAGAGGGATGGGTCCTCGATCAGGGCCTCGGCATCCACGACCTTCTTGAACCCCAGGCCATCGCACTCCGGGCACGCTCCATACGGAGCGTTGAAAGAGAAATCACGGGGCTGCAGGTCATCGATGGAATGGCCGTGCTCGGGGCATGCGAGCGCCAGGGAATACGTATAGGCCTCGCCTTCGGTGCCTTCGGGCGCATCGCGATCGGGCAGCAAGTAGACGCTTACGTTTCCATGAGCCAGGCGCGTCGCCTGCTCGACGGCCTCGGCGACACGCCCTAGGCCGCTCTCGCGAATGACGATGCGGTCGACCACCACCTCGATGGTGTGCTTGAATTTCTTATCCAGCTCGATTTCGTCATCCAGCGAGCGAACGTCGCCATCGACGCGCACGCGGGAAAAGCCCTCGGCGCGCAGGTCCTCGAACAGCTTGGCGAACTCCCCCTTGCGGCCCACCACGACGGGGGCCAGCACGTAGGCGCGCCGCCCCGACCCGACTTCGAGAATCTTATCGGCCACCTGATCGGTTGTCTGGCGCTCGATCACGCGCCCGCACTCCGGGCAATGCGGCGTGCCGATGCGCGCGAAGAGCAGACGCAGGTAATCGTAGATCTCGGTAACGGTGCCCACGGTCGAGCGCGGATTCTTCGACGTCGTCTTCTGATCGATGGAGACGGCCGGTGACAGGCCGTCGATGGAGTCGAGGTCGGGCTTATCCATCTGCCCCAGGAACTGCCGAGCGTAGCTGGACAGGCTCTCGACGTATCTGCGCTGACCCTCGGCGTAGATGGTATCGAAGGCGAGGCTCGACTTGCCCGAACCGGATAAGCCGGTGATCACGACGAGCTCGTCGCGGGGTATCTCGACATCGATATCGTGTAGATTATGCTCGCGTGCGCCGCGGATGCTGATGGAAGCGTCTGACATGGGCATGCTCCTTGAACAAATGAGGTTTTCGACCTCCCATACTATCGCAAGCATGGCGCGGAATCACGAACATTTGTACGTATCATATGCTCACCACGAACGAGCGCGGGCGCCGCGCTGCTCGGGGGGTACAATGAACGGCGTACGAAATCGAAGACAGTCGAAAGGGGTCTTCCATGGGATGCGAACACGCACAGGCCGCAGGAGGCCAGACCGCCCCGCAGCAGTTCGAGGAAAACAACCTATCCGAGGTCAAGCACGTCATCGCGGTGCTCTCCGGCAAAGGCGGCGTAGGTAAGTCGCTCGTCACCGGCGCGCTGGCCGTCGAGCTTTCCCGAGCCGGCAACAAGGTCGGCATCCTCGACGCCGACATCACTGGTCCCTCCATCCCCAAGATGCTCGGCATGAGCGGTCGCTGCGCCCACGGCATCGGCAACCTCCTGCTGCCCGAGATCTCCACCCGCGGCATCAAGGTCATGTCGAGCAACCTGCTGCTCGCCAACGAAACCGACCCCGTTCTGTGGCGCGGACCGGTCATCGCGGGCGCTATCCGCCAGTTCTGGAGCGAGACATCCTGGGGACCGCTCGATTACCTGCTCGTCGACATGCCCCCGGGCACGGGTGATGTCGCGCTCACCGTCTTCCAGTCGCTTCCAGTCGACGGCATCGTCGTCGTCACCAGCCCGCAGGACCTCGTGAGCATGATCGTCGCCAAGGCCGTCAACATGGCCGACAAGATGAACGTCCCCGTCCTGGGCGTCGTCGAGAACATGAGCTATGTAGAATGCCCCGATTGCGGCAAGAAGATCGAGGTCTTCGGCCAAAGCCATCTTGACGAGGTCGCCGCGCAGTACGGCGTCGACGTGCTCGGCCGCCTGCCCATCAACCCCGCCTTCGCCGCGATGTGCGATGCGGGAACGATCGAAGAGAACCTTCCCGCCGGCATGCTGCCCGCAGCACTCGAGGCCATCCGCGTGACGGCGGAGCTCGCCGATGCCAAGGCCGTCCTCGCCCAGGATGCGAACACATGCGACTGCAGCTGCGACCACGCGTGCGATTGCGACGAATGCGACTGCGCCGAGCACTGCGAGTCGGCCGGTTCCAACTAGCCATGACGTCCGCCTTCCGCACCTACGACGTCGCCATCATCGGCGGCGGGGCATCCGGTCTCGCCGCCGCCATCGCAGCGGCTCGCGCCGGCGCGAGCGTCTGCATCATCGAGCGCGACGTTGCCTGCGGCCTTCCCATCCTCGCAACGGGCAACGGCCGGTGCAATCTATCCAACACCCGCCTCGCTCCCGCGCGCTATCACCACGAAGCGGCGGCGCGCGCGGTGCTGGGGCATCGTGGAGAGGACCGCATCGCCGACTTCTTCCAGCAGCTGGGCTTGTTCACCTGTGAAATCGAGGAAAGGCTCTATCCCGTAACGAAGCGCGCCGAATCCGTGCGCGATTGCCTGCTCGCAGCCTGTAAGCGACAGGGTATCGACCAACGCTGCGGCGCGCACCTCACGCACGCGGTCCGCACCGATTCGCGATGGCACCTCGAAATCGAAGAGCCCGATCGGCCGCGTCGGATCGAACCGGCTGATTCCAGCCGCCCCGCACTTCGCCGCGCCCGCAAGGCCCTGGCCGAGTCCGACCTCGTACACCGTTCGGTGGACGCCAGTGCCGTGATCATAGCTACCGGAGGCCGATCGGCAGACGTATGCGCCCTCTTCGGACTACCCCACAACGAGGAGCAACCCCTCCTCTGCCCCATCGAAGCCGCCCTCACCACCGCCGATGGCACGGCGCTCGCAGGCGACGCCTCCCCCCTGCCGTCCCTCGACGGCCTGAGGCTCGACGGCATGCTCGCCCTCAAGCGCAACGGAGCCGCCATCGCATATGAAGACGGCGAGGTGCTCCTCCGTCCCTACGGCATATCCGGCATCGCCGCCTTCAACCTCTCACGACGTTGCCGGCCAAAAGATCGCATCGAGCTCGACCTCTTCCCGGACCTGACGACAGACCGCCTCGCACGCATCCTTCATGAGCGCCAGGCGCATGTTGGACCGTGGACCGGCGAGGCATCGTGGTTCGATGGGGTGCTCGCGCGACCGCTTGCGCGCTACATCGCGCAGGGCCTCGACGGCCATGCCGACCCGCTAACTCGCTGCGCCCACCTGCTTCACCACCTCACCTTCGAGGTTATTGGTACCTGCGAGCACCAGCAGGCGCAGGTTCATCGCGGCGGCATCCCCATGGATTCCGTCGACCTAGCAGACCTGTCCCTGCACGACGCTTCAGGCCTCTATGCGTGCGGCGAGGCACTCGACCAAGACGCCGATTGCGGTGGATACAACTTGGCGTGGGCCTGGCTGTCTGGCATCTGCGCCGGAGAGCACGCCGGTGCCGTTTCGCGCCCGTCATACTAGATCCGATCGCTTCCGCTCGCGCTCCACGCGCTCGTCCGAAAGGGATTCACATGATTGAAGTCACAGAAATCAAGGTCGCGCTCGACGATGGCGTGGACGAGCACGCTTTCCTCGAGGCCGCCCTCAAAGATGTCTGCAGCATGCTGCAGGTTTCCCAAGGCGACATCCTCGATGCACAGCTCTACCGTACCTCGGTCGATGCCCGCAAGAAGCGCGATGTGCACTTCACCGTCACGATTCGCTTCGAACTCGCCTCATCGGGCGCCGAGGAAGAAGCGATCGGGCGTGTTGCGGAGAAGGCGCGGCGACGCGTTCGAATCATCGAACCGCGCACCACGACATTTCCCCAACCGCTGGGCGCGCGCGGCGCGACGACGGACCGGCCCATCGTCGTAGGTGCAGGGTGCGCCGGCCTCTTCGCCGCGCTCACGCTCGCCGAAGCAGGACTGGAGCCCTTGCTCATCGAACGAGGCGACGATGCTGAGCGGCGCGGGGAAGCCGTCAGGCGCTTCAATGAAACCGGCGTTCTCGACCCCGAATCCAATATCCAGTTCGGGCTCGGCGGCGCGGGAACGTTCTCGGATGGCAAGCTCAACACGGGTACGAAAAACCCCGACCACCGTCTCATCCTGGAAACGCTGGCAGCCGCTGGCGCGCCGCGCGACATCCTCTGGGACGCCAGACCCCATATCGGCTCCGATATCCTTCCCTCAGTTGTAACTGCCATCATCGCGCGTATTCGCGCATGCGGCGGCGAGGTGCGCTTCCGCACCAAGCTGCTGGACATCGAGCGTTCCGATAGCGGCGCCGTCGTCGGCGTCACCGTCATGTCCGACGAGCGCGAAGAGCGGCTCGCAACCAGGCATCTCATCCTGGCATGCGGGCACTCCGCTCGCGATATCTTCGAGATGCTCCAGCGGCGCAATTTCACGCTCGCCCGCAAGACCTTTGCAATGGGCGCGCGCATCGAGCACCTCCAGGAGGCGATCGACCGCGCACAATATGGACCGGCGGCAGGTCACCCCGCCCTAGGAGCCGCCCCTTACAAGCTCGTTTCCCACGCCCCCAACGGCCGCAGCCTCTTCACCTTCTGCATGTGTCCCGGAGGCGAGGTCGTAGCAGCCGCCTCCGAAGAAGGCGGCGTCGTAACGAATGGCGCCAGCCTGCATGCGCGCGCCGGCCGCAACGCCAACGCCGCCCTCCTCGTTAACGTCACACCTAAAGACCTCCCCGGCGACGATGTCCTTGCAGGCATCAAGCTGCAGCGCGAATGCGAACAAGCCGCCTTCCAACTAGGCGGAGGCGACTATCGAGCCCCCGCGCAGCTCGTCGGCGATTTTCTCATCGGCATCCCCAGCACATCCGGAGCGGGCGTGATCCCCACCTATCCGCGCGGAGTCACCTGGACCGCCATCGGTCTCGTGCTGCCCGCATACGTCAGCGACACCATGAGACTCGGCCTACCCGAGCTCGCACGCCATCTCAAGGGCTTCGATGACGAGGAAGCCGTGATCACGGGCGTCGAAACCCGCTCCAGCGCCCCCATCACCGTCGTGCGCGATAAATCCTGCCATGCCGAACATGCCCCCGGCCTCTATCCATGCGGCGAAGGCGCAGGGTATGCAGGCGGCATCATGAGCGCGGCAACCGATGGCATCCGCTGCGCACGAGCGCTTATCGACGACCTCACGGCATAGAGGCAGAGGAGCTTGATCGAACCAACCCATATATAGCGAGGAGGCTCGACGGACGTCGAGCCTCCTCGCTATCGATTCATATGCCGTGCGAACGAAACGGGATGGGAGATCGAGCGCAGCGTCCATCCGCCTTCGCGCCCGTATTCAAGCTCCAGGATCGTACAGGATCCAAATCGACCCCTATAATCGCATTCCTCGACGCCAAGTTCGACGCACAACATGTACGCAACCCCGGTATCGCACGCAGCGAGGACGCAGTCGTGCCCGGGGCGGTTCAGGAGGACATCGAGATCATGCAGCACGCGACCGCTGAAAGCATCCCAAGATTCGCCGCCGAACGGCACGTAAAACGAACCGTACGGGATGGGCGCCATAACGTCTTGGGGCAGGCCCTCGTAGGATCCGTAGCATCCATCGCAGAGTTCGACGCGATGCTCGAACACCGCACCCGGCAGGGCATACGACAAGGTCTCGCGCGAGCGCCCCGAAGCGCTCGCGTAGACATGATCGAAACACAATCCCCGTTCCGCCATCCAGGCCCCAGCCTGCCTAGCCTGCTCTACGCCCCGGAGCGTGAGCGGGGAGTCGCAACGCCCCTGTATCCGATGGAGCGAGTCGAACAGCGTCTCACCCTGGTTAAGGACATATAATCGTCCCACAACGTGTCCCACAGACCTTATGCAGCGTCGGACGCCTTCGAGCCGCAGCGAAACGGGCAGGAACCCTTCACGGGCTCAACGCCGTTCAGCGCCAGCGCACCATACACGAAGCCCCAGCCGGCCAAAAAGAACTGCAGGCACGTCAGGGCAACGGAGCCGCCTTCGCCCGCGAAGTTCATCATGTTGAAAAAGGAAACCACCCAGATCACCGCGGCGAGAACGAGCGTTGCGATCCAATTGCCCGCACGCTTTCGCTCGATCTCCAACGCGATGAACATAACGTAGAACGCAAGGAAGATACCCACAAAGGAAAACGCGAGAGAAAACACCTTGATGTCGTACGGGAAAAACAGCTCCCAGAAACCGGCTACAAACATGAGGATGCCCAACGCGGGCTCTACCCAGCCCAGCACCCACGTAGAGGTAGATACGAACGAGGAGACGAATGTTGCGGCGCCTAAAAAGATACCGATCCACGGCAGCATCTGGAGCAGGCCGGCAAGGCCGTTGCGGGGCGTGATCATGAACATGCCCACACCGCCCTCGACGGGCGTAACGTACATATAGACCGCGAACAGGAAGCAGAATGCGGCCATAAGCACCAAGTTCCACTTAACCCCGCGGAGCGTCTTTACCAATTCCTCAACCATCTCGACCCCTTCATCGCGAAAGACGGCATAGCGGCTCACGCCGCACGACACTAAAACCGCATAAGTATACACTGTCGTACACTGTCGCGGTAAATCGCAAAGCGGCGCGGCGCGAGCCTTCGCATCGCAGTGCGCCGTCGCATGACCCCATCTTCGCTCTCCCCCATACAGGGACAACCACATCGGATAACAATCGCGATGAACGGATTTCGGGGCGTTATCTACCGAACCGAGCGCCCTTACGGACGCGACCGCTTGCGAACGCCGAACCCTTGCGCGCATCACGGCGCAGCCGTTCGATGACGTCGTCTTCGCTCTCGCCCTCGACAAGGGCACGGATGTGCACGACGGCATCGCGCAAACGTGCCGCCTCCTCGAAATCCATGGCTTCGGATGCCGCGCGCATATCGGCTTCCATCTGCTCGATCACGCGATGCAACTCCTCGGGGGGCAGATCCGCCAGCTCCTCGGCCAAGCGCTGACCGTTTGAGGCAGACGTGGCGGGAGCGGTATCGGCGGCACCCTCCCCGGCGGGCGTAAAGAACTCGCCATGTCCAAGCGAGTCCCCGCGGCTGCGATCGCGCTTCCCCACCGATTCGGTCGCCTCCGAGATGAAGCTCGAGATGTCGTTTATCGCCTTGTGGACCGTACGAGGCCGAATGCCGTGGACCTCGTTGTACTCCGTCTGAATCGCACGTCGTCGCGACGTCTCATCGATCGCCTCGCGCATCGAATCGGTAATGGTATCGGCATACATGATGACTTCGCCGTCGGCATTGCGCGCAGCGCGGCCAATCGTCTGGATCAGCGAGCGGCGGTTGCGCAAAAAGCCCTCTTTGTCGGCATCCAAAATGGCAACCAACGAGACCTCGGGCAGATCCAAGCCCTCGCGCAGCAGGTTGATGCCTACCAGGACATCGATCTTTCCTTCGCGAAGACTGCGCAGGATCTCGACGCGGTCCAGCGTCGCCGTATCGGAATGCATGTAGTTCACCTTGATGCCGGCGTCCAGCAGATGATCGGTCAGATCTTCCGCCATGCGCTTGGTCAGCGTCGTCACCAGCACGCGCTCATGACGGGCTGTGCGCTCGCGAATCTCGTCGAGCAGGTCGTCAATCTGCCCGCGCACCGGTCGCACGTCGATCTTGGGATCGAGCAGGCCGGTCGGGCGGATGATCTGCTCGACGTTGTTCTGGCTCACGCGCAGCTCGTAGTCGCCCGGCGTAGCGGAAACGTAGATGAACTGCGGAATGCGCGCCTCGAACTCATCGTAGCGAAGCGGGCGGTTGTCCAGGGCGCTCGGAAGGCGGAAACCATGCTCGACCAGCGTCACCTTGCGCGAACGGTCGCCTTCGTGCATGCCGCGAATCTGCGGCACGGTCACATGGCTCTCGTCGATGATGCAAAGCATATCTTTGGGGAAGTAATCGATCAACGTGAACGGCGGCTCACCGGGCTTGCGCCCATCGAGATGGCGCGAGTAGTTCTCGATGCCGGTGGTAAAACCCATGGTCTCGAGCATCTCGAGGTCGTAATCGGTCCGCTGCTGTAATCGCTGCGCCTCCAACAGCTTATCCGATGCCTTGAGCTCGGCCACACGTGCCTCGAGCTCCTCCTCGATGCTCTTGAGCGCCGCTGTAACCTTGGGTTTCTCCGTAACGTAATGGGACGCGGGCCAGACCGGAATCGCATCGTATTCGCGCAACACCTCGCCCGTGACCTCATCGATCTCGGCGATGACCTCGACTTCGTCGCCGAAGAACTCGAATCGCAGGGGATGCTCGGCATACGGAGGGTAAACGTCGACAACATCCCCGCGCACACGAAAGCATCCACGCGACAGATCGTAGTCGTTGCGATCGTATTGGATGTCGATCAGCGCATGGATGAATTCGTCGCGCTCCAGCGGAACCTTTTTATCGATATTGGGCGCCAGGCCTGCGTAGTCCTCGGGGCTGCCGATGCCGTAGATGCAAGAGACTGAAGCGACAACGATAACGTCTCGACGGGACAGCAGCGAAGCGGTCGCCTGATGGCGCAGCATCTCGACCTCCTCGTTGATGGAGGAGTCTTTCTCGATATAGGTATCCGATTGTGGAACATAGGCTTCGGGCTGGTAGTAATCGTAATAGGAGACGAAATATACAACGGAGTTGTTGGGGAAGAACTCCTTGAGCTCGCTCGCAAGCTGTGCGGCAAGCGTTTTATTGGGCGCCATGACCAGGGTCGGTTTCCCCAGCGCCTCGATGGTCTTTGCCATGGTAAACGTCTTGCCGGACCCTGTAACGCCCAGCAGCACCTGGTAGCGGTCGCCATCGCGCACCCCCTGAACCAACGATGCGATGGCCTGGGGCTGATCGCCCGACGGCTCGAACGGGGAAACCACCTTGAAGGGCGCGGGCTCGCCCTGCACGCCGAAGCGACGCAGCTCGCCGCCTACGCGTTCAACCTCGAAACTCTCCATGCCGCACACCCCTCACCACAGCGCGCGGAGCATCGAGCGGGCCGCCACGCGATAGCCGTCTCATACAATCATCGTACACATGTTCTAATGGATTGCAAGGCAAAACCGATGCGGAGATATAGAGGGCGCCTTCGGACCGGGCCCTAAAACGGTTGCACGCCTCCGGCTGGCACCCTCTTACAGAAACGCTTCTGGATAGATCTGCTGATAGCGATCGTGCGCGTTGTTCACGCGAATCAGATATGCCTGGGTCTCCGGGAACGTGATGGCGTTATGCAGGACCGTATCCTCCTGCGCCCAATCGTTCACGTTACCCATGCCCGCGTTATAAGCGGCGATAGCACGATCGGTAGCCCCGTTGAAATATCGGATGAGATACGACAAGTAGGCACAGCCGAATTCGATGTTGGTCGCAGGGTCCTCGAGGTTGTCGGCCGAATACCTTGAGCCGTCCACGATGCCCTTCACCACCATATCGCGGGCGGTCTCGGGCATGAGCTGCATGAGGCCCCTCGCACCCTGGCTCGAACGCGCCTGGGGATCCCAGCCGGACTCCGTCTCGATGACGGCGGCGACAAGATAGGGATCGACTGCGTGATCGGCTGCGGAGGCAACGATATAGTCCTCGTAGCGCAACGGATAGATAGCGGTGAACAGCAGCGCGGGCGCATAGGAGTACACGGCAGAGATCGTGCCCATAAAGGCGACGGCCAGCAAGGGGACAAGGCGAAACCATGTGAAGAAACGCGTCCCGGAACTAGACATGGCGCTCCTCCATCCGCGCGGATCGGGAGGAAACCGGCAACGATACACCCAGCCCCTCCACCAAACGGTCGAGAGAATCGAAAAGCGAGTCGTCGGCCGAGGAGTTGTCGATGACACGGGATGCGAGCGACGCCAACCGTTCGTCGGAAGGCTGGCACTCGGCGCGCCTATCGAAATCGGACGGCACCATACCTCGATCGATCGCGCGCACGCGGCGCACCTCGACCGGCGCTGTAATGGCGACCACCTCGTCTGCCAACGCGAATGCATCCGTAAAGCCCTCGGGGGCAGATACCTCCACAACGGCCAGGTCGTGCTCGGGAACCATCACCGAACAGCAATTCGCGGGGAGCAGGCGCAGACCGAGCTGCTCGAGCACCACGGGGTGGACGATAGCGTTCAGCCGCTGCGCGTCTTCGGGCGACGCGAACGCGCGGGCGGCAAGGGCGGATCGATCGATTCCGCCGCATGCGTCGAGCACGCCCCAGCCAAACTCCTGGGCGATCTCGTCCACGACGGCGGAACCCGGTTGGTAGAGATCCTTGGCAAGCTGGTCGAGATCGATGCGCAAGGCGCCCCGTCGCTCGAGGTAGCGAGCGGCAGTCGACTTGCCCGAAGCGATGTTTCCTATGAGAAATAGCGTAATCATAGCTACCTATCTTACGCATCGGACAAGACGTCGGCGCGATGGGCACGCGTATCCGTTCGAACTCCACGGGTGCACGAAGAAACGACAACAGTAGGACCAGTCGCAGGGGCACCGCAATGATACGAACACGTGTTTGCATCTGTGCTACACTGGATACGTATCCACAACTACGCAGTCGGCGGAGAGGAGATGTGGGCATGGAAGACAGATGCAGCGGCAGGGGCTCGCGGGCGCGAGACATCATCGATCGGATCGTAAGCGACGAGCGCTTCCGCGCCAGCTCCCATTTCTCGACGACGGTCTATCGGGACGAGCCGCTCCTCACCACCGGCAGGCAGATGGCGGGATACCTCCCCGACGAATACGCCCCTATGAAGGCCGTATCGCGCTGGGAGGAACAGCCGGGCGGCGCGCGCGGTAGATGGCTCAGCGAAGCAGAGCTCTTTTACCGCCAGGGCCTCGCCCTCGCGGACGTCGAGGACGACTGTCCGTATCGTGGAACCTACAAATCAACCTATCCCACCTACAGCACCATGAGCGACCGCCAGCTGCGCGGCTACGTTAGCTGGCGGTCGCGCGTACGAAAAGGCGATATCGAGGCCACGTTACCAGCCTTTGCCATAACCTACCTGCAAGAACTGATCTGCGGGATCGGCACCTCGGGCCCGCTCGATGGATTCGAGCGCCTCTCTTCGTTTGCGAGCGCGTATCGCGGGGTCTCTCCCGAAGTCGACAGGCGGGCGCCGGTATGGTTGCAAGACTATGCGATCTACCACGGCCTCGCTCCGCAGCTGCTCCCCTGCAGCGCCGAGCTACAGCGCGAAGAACACATCCTGCGATTCACCGAAACCCTGGAAAGGGTTCGAGAGACCACGGGGCTCTCCTCTAAGGAGAAGCCCCGGCGGACGCGCGGAGGACTACCGGGCATAGGCGACGCAGACGCGGTCACGCTGTATGAGTCGGCGCGCTCCCTCGCAAGCACGGGCAGCACCCCGAACCATGAAGATACGGGCGCGCGCGAAGACCTCTGCCATGTAGCGTGCGCCGTGCTCGCACGCCTCGACGAGCACTACCGACGCACCAGGAAAACAGGGCTCGCCGCTTCGTTATTCGGAGAAGCGGTGGAGCTGCCGTACACCATGTTCGCCTCGGCCGTGTTCTTCGATCCGAAGCCGCACCCCGATGCCGAGGTCGCCCTCAGCGCATTGCATCGCTATCGATGCCGCAACGGGCTATGGACCTGCACTCACATCCATGGCGCCCAAGCGGGGACCATACGTCTTGCGGATCTGCTGCGCGATATCGAATCCACCACGCGAGCGCGCTGGGAAGGCGCAGACGCCCCCGACACGACTCTACCGAAATACCTCGTCAAGTTCGTGGTGAGCGAGGCCGACGCCCGTGCCGCATGGCGGTCGGAACACGCACCCGTCCAGGTGCACATCGATACATCGAAGCTCGCCGGCATACGCACGGCGGCCGCCTGCACCCGCGAAGCCCTCTTGATCGACGACGAACGCCTGGAGGAGGGCGCCGAAGGGTCTGCTATCCTGGCAAGCGCCATCGAGGCGTCGCGTACCTCGACGCACACGGCCGCAAGCACCGAAGACGCCGCGCCGTGCGAGAACCGCCCTATGGACACAGAGCGAACGCAGCAACGATTCACATCGGAAAGCGAGGCGGGCCCGTTGTCAGCGGAGCAAAGCGCCTACCTCGTCGCGCTGCTCGACGGAGGCGCGCGCATCGAGCTCTCGCAATCCGAAGACCTCGTTGTCGACCAGATCAACGAGGCGCTCTTCGACCTCGTGGGCGATACCGTTTTGGAATTCGGGCCGCAGGGCGTCTGCATCATCGAAGATTATCGTCCCGATTTGGAAGGATTCGTGCATCATGACTAGTTCGCGTCCCATCGACCTCGAGGGCGCCCCTCGCATCCCCAAGCGCATCGCGGCAGTGATCCTGAACTCGCTCAAAGGCGGCGTCGTGCCCCGCATCGGTCTGCCCTACATCACCGTGGGGCGTGAAAACGAGATTCGAGCCCTGCTTACCGACCTCGACCTCATCGAGCACGGCGGCGCCTCGTTCCGATTCCTGGTTGGACGCTACGGCGCGGGCAAGAGCTTTCTTCTTCAGACGATCCGCACCCATGCCATGGGCGAGAACTTCGTGGTAGCCGATGCAGACCTCTCCCCCGAGCGCCGCCTGCAGGGAGGTCAGGGGCAGGGTCTGGCAACGTACCGAGAGCTCATTCGCAACCTATCCACCAAGACGCGCCCCGAGGGCGGCGCCCTCATGCTCGTCCTCGATCGGTGGGTGGCCGCGATGCAGGACGGCGCGCCCGACGATGACGCAAGCAGAAGCGATGCCGCTGCCCGGGCATTCTGTCGCCCCTTGGAAGAGATGGTCCATGGATACGACTTCTCGCAGATGCTGCTCCGCTATTACCATGCCACGTGCAAGGGCGACGACGAGATGCGCGGAGCGGTCGCCCGATGGCTGCGCGGCGAGTTTCGAACCAAGACGGAAGCGCGCGCGGAGCTTCAGACGAGCGTGATCATAGGCGATGACGACTGGTACGACTACATCAAGCTACTGGCCGCGTTCCTGCAGGGCGCCGGATATAAAGGCCTGCTCGTGCTCATCGACGAGCTCGTGAACCTCTACAAGATCCCCAATGCAATCACGCGGCAATATAACTACGAGAAGATCCTCCAGATGTATAACGACACGCTGCAGGGCAAGGCCGCGCATCTTGGCATCATTCTCGGAGGAACGCCCACATCGGTCGAAGACCGTCGACGCGGCGTCTTCAGCTACGAGGCGCTTCGAAGCAGGCTTGCCCAGGGTCGCTATGCACGCGACGACATGCAGGATATGCTCGCCCCCATCATCCACCTGCACCCGCTAACCTATGAGGAGCTGCTCGTCCTTATCGAAAAGCTCGCCCAGATTCATGCAGGATACTTCGCATACACGCCCACGATCACCGAGCAGGACCTGATCAACTTCCTCACCGCGGAGTTCGAGCGCGTGGGCGCCGATACGCACCTCACGCCACGCGAGGTCATCCGCGACTTCATCGAGCTGCTCGACATCGCATTCCAGAATCCGCAGGCGTCGATCGACGAGCTTCTCAATACGACAGCGATAGGGGGCGGGGTCGCGGCCCCCCTCCACCAAGCGAACACCCCGCCCGCGCGCAGCGAAGCCGAATTCGTCGAGTTCACGCTGTAGCAGCGCGACGACCCCTCGGCTCCGCTGCGGCCGGGCCTCTTCGCGCTATACGCCGGAATGGGCCGCGTCGTCACTCGGCGTTGCGGCCTCGACCGTCTCGGCAACGGCATCGGCCGCCGCGCGCTTGCCGTACGCATCGCGCTCCAGCTCGTCGAGCAGCCCGCAATGCGCGTTCTCGGGCGCGGTCTTGATGGGCGCCTTCTTGGCGTAGAGTTTGACAGCACCCGCTGTCTTATTGATGGGCTGCAGCGTGCCGGGACCCGCGATGCAACCGCCCGGACACGCCATGCCCTCGAGCAGATAGCCGTCGAACTTACCCTTTGTTGCCATCTTCATCATCTTGCGGCACTCATCGAGCCCTTCGGCATTGGTGACGTGCACGTCCATATCGGGGTGGTCGCGATGAATGGCATTGACCACGGCGTTAGCGACCCCGCCCGCCACCGCGAACGAGCGACCGTCGGCGCTCGCCACGTCGAAATCGGTCGAACCCTCACCCGTCAGCTTCGCATAGTCGATGTCCCTGGCCTCCATCATGCCGGCCATCTCCT
Organism: Collinsella sp. D33t1_170424_A12; assembly: GCF_015554865.1. Taxonomy (NCBI): domain Bacteria; kingdom Bacillati; phylum Actinomycetota; class Coriobacteriia; order Coriobacteriales; family Coriobacteriaceae; genus Collinsella; species Collinsella sp. D33t1_170424_A12. The sequence goes on from NZ_JADNJJ010000068.1 coordinate 16,190, forward strand.
CGAACGTAAGGACGAAATCGACCTCGCTCTTCACGCTCTTACGCTGTGCCTCGAGCTTCTTGGCAGAGCACGGCCCCACGAACACGATCTTGGCGTCGGGGTGCTGCTTGCGAATCAAGCGCGCGGTAAGCGTCATGGGCGTAAGGGCCATAGAAACGCAATGTGCATGCTCGGGAAACTCCATCTTTGCCATGACCGACCACGCGGGACAGCACGAGGTTCCCATAAACGGCTGCTTGTCGGGCACTTCCTCGAGAAAGTCCTCCGCCTCCTGCACCGCGCACAGGTCGGCGCCGAGCGCGACCTCCTCCATGCCGGAAAAGCCGAGCTCCTTGAAGGCCTCGCGCAGTTTGTCCACGTTGCCCTTACCGCCGAACTGGCCCACGAACGCCGGAGCGACCTCGGCGATGACCTCATCGCCCTCCTGGATGGCGTTGATCACCTGGAATATCTGGCTCTTATCGGCAATGGCCCCGAACGGACAGTTGACGAGGCACTGCCCGCACGACACGCAACGGCTGTAGTCGATCTGCGCGCGACCGGCTTCATCGGAGCTGATGGCGTTCATACCGCAGGCTGCCGCACAGGGGCGCACGCGATGCTGGATCGCGCCATACGGGCACACGCTCGCACAGCGCCCGCATTTGATGCACTTCTCCTGGTCGATATAGGCCTTCTTATACTTGAAGGTGATAGCCCCCTTGGGGCAGATCTCGCGACAGGGGTGGGCCAGGCACCCCTGGCACGCATCGCTCACCTTATAGGCGTCCTCCTCGCAAGCGTTGCAGGCGAATTTGATAACGTTGATAAGCGGCGGCTCGTAATAGCGCTCGGGCTTAGCGGCCTCGGCAACGCCCTCCGACAGCTTGGCGGGCTTATCCATGCCCTGCATAGGCAGGCCCATGGCAAGGCGGATGCGCTCGCCCACGATCGCGCGCTCAAGGAAGACGCTTTCGCGATACGTTGCCACGTCGCCGGGAATGATCTTGTAGGGAAGCTCATCGACCCAGCCGAAATCACCTGATTGACTCTCGTATGCCAGGCGCGCAACCTCGCGAAAAACGGTGCGACGAATCTGAGCGAGACCGGTGTAGACCCCGCGCATCGAATTGCCCATAGCGAAAATCCCCTCTCATGAGCGCGATTGTTCACAACATTTTATCGCCCGGGCATGGCATTCGCCGTGAGACTTACCCGCGCGTGTGCTAGTATAGAACGCGTGTTCGTATTGGAGCGTGGGGAGGGTCCATGAGCGCATTCGATCGGTACGCGCCGTTCATCCAGGACTTCATCTACAACAACAGCTGGGAGAGCCTGCGTTCCATCCAGGTTGCCGCCGCGGAAGCCATCTTCGACACCGACGAGAACGTCTTGCTTACCGCAAGCACCGCGTCGGGAAAAACCGAGGCCGCGTTCTTCCCCATCCTCTCTGAATTCTGGGAGAATCCGCCTGCGTCCGTCGGCGCCATCTACATCGGACCGCTCAAGGCCCTCATCAACGACCAATTCCAACGGCTGCAACCGCTGTGCGAGGAAGCCGGCATTCCCGTATGGCACTGGCATGGGGACGTATCCTCGTCACACAAGGCGAAGATGCTCAAGCATCCAGGCGGCATCCTGCAGATCACGCCCGAATCGCTCGAAGCGCTTCTGTTCCACAAACACGCCCTGGTACCACGTCTCTTTTGCGACCTTCGCTATGTAGTGATAGACGAGGTCCACTCGCTCTTGCGTGGCGACCGTGGCGGGCAGGCGCTCTGCCTCATCGAGCGGCTGGCACGCATGGCGCAAGTCAACCCCCGACGCATCGGCCTGTCGGCCACCATCGGCGACCCCGCGCGCGCCGGCGCCTTCCTTGCAAGCGGCACCGGCCGCGCCTGCATCATCCCACGCTTCGAGGAACCCCGCAAAATCTGGCGCCTGTCGATGGAGCACTTCTACAACAGCGGACCGCAGGCATCAGAACGCGGACTGAACTCGCAGGGCAGCGTCCAACTCGCAGACGTGCTATCCGTAGAGCGCGTGGACGCATGCGACGACCGGTCGCTTCCAGGGTCGACGCACGACGCGAACGCAAGCCAGGACCAGACCGAGGACGTCACCGTTTTGAACGCCGAGGAGCACACCCTGCTCGCCCCCACCGACGTCGCGCCGCAACAGGCCGATCCGGGCATCGGCTACATCTTCGAGCGCACGCGCGGGCGCAAATGCCTCGTATTCGTCAACTCGCGCGAGGAAGCGGAGGCTGTGTGCTCGGTGCTGCGCAGCTATTGCGAGGCGCGGCACGAACCCGACCGATTCCTCATCCATCACGGCAACCTCTCTGCAAGCTACCGCGAGGCCGCCGAGGACATCATGCGCGACGACGAGCAGACGCAGACCACCGTTACCACGGCAACGCTGGAACTCGGCATCGATATCGGTCGGCTCGAGCGGGCCTTCCAAATAGATGCGCCGTTTACCGTCTCGTCATTTCTGCAACGCATGGGCAGGACGGGCCGGCGCGACGATCCACCCGAGATGCATTTCGTCATGCGCGAGGAGCAGCCCGAGCCGCGTGCCATGATGCCCGAAACGGTACCTTGGAAACTGCTGCAGGGAATCGCACTGGTCCAGCTTTACCGCGAGGAAAAATGGGTCGAACCGCCCGCGCTGGATCGGCTGCCCTACAGCCTGCTCTACCATCAGGTCATGTCCACGCTCGCCTCATGCGGCGAACTGTCGCCCGCCGAGCTTGCACAGCGCGTTCTTACCCTGAGCTATTTCCATCGTGTCTCCGCCGAAGACTTGCGCGAACTCCTGTACCACCTCATTGAGACCGACCACATCGAGCAGACCGAGACCGGCGGTCTTATCGTGGGAATCGCGGGCGAACGCGTCGCCAACTCCTATAAGTTTTACGCCGTCTTCCAGGAGAACGAAGAGTTTACCGTGCGCTGCGAATCAGCGGAGCTGGGCACCATAGTGAACCCGCCGCCGGCCGGCGAGCGCATCGCCATCGCCGGGCATTGCTGGCTGGTGGAAGAGGTGGACTGGAAGAGGCATCTCGTATTCTGCTCGCAGGTGAAAGGGCGCGTTCCCGCCTATTTCGGCGACTGCGCCGGCGACATACACACCCGCGTGCTAGAACGCATGAAACAAGCACTCGAGGAACACCAAGCGTACCCGTATCTGCTGGGCAATGCGCGAGCGCGTCTCGCCCAGGCGCGACGGGTGGCGGAAAATGCTGGGATAACGGGAAGGCTCGGCCGACCGCTCATCAATCTAGGAGGAAGCACCTGGGCGCTCTTTCCCTGGTTGGGCAGCTACGCGTTTCTGACGCTGGAACGGCTCTTAAAAATCAAATGCGCGAAGGAGCTCGGTCTAAAAAAGCTTGACCCCTCGCGGCCGTACTTCATGATGCTCACCATGAGCGCTGACGAGCAAACGTTCTATGAAGTCGTTGCGTCCGAGGCCGAGGCGGACTTCGATCCCATTGAACTCGTCTACGACAGCGAGGTCCCGTACTTTGACAAATACGACGAAATGCTTCCCGCGCACCTCGTACGAAAGGGATTCGCCGAGGGCGTGCTCGATATCGAGGGCATGCGGCGGCGCGTGCTGGGATGGCGCGAAACATGAGCCCTGGGCCATCGCCCGCCGGAGCGACCACGGTCAGATGAGAGCGCCGGCGACACGGTTCGATAGGCGCCCGGGAGCACCTCGGATCGAGCGGGCGCACGCTCGTCGATGCCGATTCGCTAGCACACGTCGGCGTCAAAGAGCGGCGCGCCGAGGAGCTCATGGGTGATGGGCATTTCCCCTGCGAACTCGTAATCACCGTCGGTTGCGATGAGGAGGTAGTTGTCTTCGACGCCAAACGTCTCGTCCGCACATGGAACCACATGCACGTGCCGAAAAACGGCCGCAGCCGATGCCATGGCATCGCGCAGGAATTCGATGC
>NZ_JADNJJ010000069.1:0-7602 GCF_015554865.1 Collinsella sp. D33t1_170424_A12
CAGAAGGTGACCATCGACGACCTGTACAAGGCCGCCGAGCGCATCATGACCCTCCAGCGCGTCAACACCGTTCGCGGTATGACCGACAAGGATGGCAAGATGGGTTGCAACGACATGCGCAACATGCATGACGTCATCACCGAGTGGGTCTTCACGGAGGATCCCGACATCAAGCCCTTCACCCCGGGTACCGACAAGATGGAGCGCGAGGACTGGAAGAAGTCCCTCACCATGTTCTACAAGCGCTTCGGTTGGGATGAGAAGCTGGGCTGCCCCACCAAGCAGTGCCTGGCCGATCTGGGCCTGGAGCAGGAGTCCAAGGACCTCGAGGAGCTTGGCCTGCTGGTCGACGGCGGCGTTTCCTACGACGAGCGCACCCGTAAGTACGACGGCCTGCTGAAGAAGTACTGCGGCGACAACCCCGCGCTGAGCGCCTAAGTGGTCTCGAAAGGAGAAAACAATGGCTGACGAGATCAAGGAGAGCACGGAGGCTACCGAGTCCGCCGCTCCCAAGAAGAAGAAATTCGACTGGAAGGGCAAGCGCCTTCCGATTGTCATCGCCGCCGTGGTCGTTGTGACCGTGCTCGGCGTTGCCGGTTGGGCCTGGCATGCGACCCCCGAGTTCTGCGATGCCGTGTGCCACAGCACCATGGGCAAGTATTACAAGTCCTACACCCAGGACACCACGTCGCTCGCCTACAAGCACCGTGGTACGACCAATAACCAGTGCCTGGGCTGCCATGAGGCAACCCTGCCCCAGATGATGCACGAGGTCCAGGTCCAGCTGTCCGGCGACTATCCGCAGCCGTTCGACAAGGTCACCATCTCGAACGACTTCTGCCTGCAGAGCGGTTGCCATCTGGGCGCCGGCGTGATGCCGGGCGCGACGGAGTCCTCTACCAAGGACTTCCCGTTCGACCCGCATAGCGACTACCACGGCGTGCAGCAGTGCAACTCCTGCCACCTCATGCACGACGAGCCCGTCTTCACCTGCGCCTCCTGCCACCAGGTAGGCGCCTGGGAGGGCGAGGGCGGCATCCCCGAGGGCTGGGTCATGGAAGACCTGGGCAACGGCAAGACCGGTGCCGTTCCCGAGGGTTGGGCCACCCCCTTCACCTTCGAGGCCTCTTCCGGCAAGTAAGGTATCGGGCCCCGATACGGCGCGTACGCGCGATCGAACCATGGACGGTCCTCCGCAGTGGAGGGCCGTCCTTTTATATATGGTGCGCACGCACGCCGGCGGCACGTGTACGCCTTCGTGGAAGATTGATGCCGGGTTGTGCGGACGCGTAGGCCGCGGGGATAATGGCAGGGACCGAACAAGGAGGTTTTAGATGATCACGTACGATTACAAGCCGCGCGGCGTGTGCGCACGCGCCATCCATGTCGAGCTTTCCGACGACGGTTCCACGGTGGAGAACGTGTTGTTCGAAGGCGGTTGCAACGGCAACCTCAAGGCCATTTCCAAGCTCGTGCACGGCATGCCCACCGACCGCGTGGTCGAGCTGCTGCAGGGTAATACCTGCGGCCCGCGTTCCACATCCTGCGCCGACCAGCTCACCATCGCCTTGCGCGCGGCTGCGGCGGAAGCGTAGCGGCCATGGCGTGGTGCGATCGCGGGCACAAGGGTATAACGCGCCGCGGCTTCGCGTTGGGGGCGGCTGCAGCGGGCACCGCCGCCGCGGTGTTGAGCGGTTGCGGGTCCGAGGACAAGAAGGTCAAGCCCACTTCGGGCGAGCCGCAGGTCGTCGAGGACTCCTCGCAGATCATCGACGCGCTCGAGGAGTTCGAGGGCAAGGACACGGGCCTCAATCCCGTGAAGATATGGAACCTGCCGCTCGGTACGGTGTTGTTCCACAGCGATGGCTCCTGGGCCGCGGCCATGATGGCACCCGAGTCCGCCCAGCACGTCAATACGCTGGGCGCGCTTTCGGTGATCGACGGCTCGCTCGTTACGCTCAAGGAGGATCCCACGCTGGGGCGCACGTACGGCTTCTTCGACGTTCGCTGCGGTTCCGGGGTGTACGCGTGGATCGAGATCGACTACGCCACGCGCATCTGGGTCCTGCTTGCCCAGCAGTTTAGCGGCGGGGCGCTGTCGGGTGAGCCGGTCCAGCTCGATACCGGTGACAAGAATTGGGAACCTCCCCTCTTCACCTGCACCGGCCCCACGGTGATATGGCAGAAGATGCCGCTTGCTTCCGGCGACCGCCGCTCGTCCGATTCGCATTGCTATCGCTGGTCGGTGGGGGATGCGAAGGAAACCGAGGTGTGGAAGTCCACCGGCCGCTTCGCCACGCCCCCGCGCGTTTCGAACGGGATCCTCACCCTCACGCCGCGCGTGCGGAACGAAGAGGGTACATACTACGGCCTTACCGCGGTCGACCTGCAGAGTCCGAACAACACCAAGCTCGACCAGCTGGTGCTGCCTGCATCCGTGAGGCCCTTTGAAGCGGTGTACACGGGCGAGGTCTTCGCCTTCTCCATCGAGGCGTCGTACGATTCCGCCGGAAGCTTGGGCAAGATGGGTACGTTCGTGGGGCGCGAGGGCGGTCCGTACGTGTACTTCAGTCGCGAGCCCGCCGCGCAGATCGCCTACAGCGGCACGAGGTATCTCGTGAAGACGCAGTCGGCGCACTACATGTTCGACCCCGCCAACCAGCTGCTCGACTCGATCTCGTCGCCCGACCGCTCGCTGGGCTTCGGCGACTATCCGGCGAGCGAGGGCAGCGTGAGCACCTTCGTGACCTATGCCACCGTGCGCGATGCCAAGGGCATCCCTTCGGGCGTGGTGGCCCGCACGTTCGAGCTCTAGCGAATCCCGCGGTTCCGTGAACGCACGGCGTTTGCGGAACCGCTATGCGTCGCGGGCGCCGTCGCGGCCCGCCAAGCGCTCGTTGGCGCGGTCGATGATGAGCTGTTGGACGCCCTCGGCGCATGGCGTCGGCGGTTCGGGGTCGTCGCGGTAGGCCGCCAGCGGTTTTTCGAGCCACTGAATGGACAGCCAGCGACCAAACTTGCTTGCGCACGAGCGGTGCTCGCCCACCACGCGATAGCCATGGCGACGGTGGAAGGCGATGGAGCCGGTGTTCTCGGAGCAGATGCAGGCTTCGCTCGTAACGATGCCGCCGGCGCGCATGATATCTTCCAGGCAGGACAGCAGCTCCGCGCCAACGCCGTGGCCCGTGCAATCGTCTGACAGATAAATCGATGTTTCGGCCGACCATTGGTAGGCAGCACGGTGGCCGAACGCGCCGTAGGTGGCAAAGCCGACGATGCGCCGGTCGTCGCTGTGGACGCCCGCGCCGCCCGCTTCCACCACCAGGTAGGTGGTCGATGCGAGGCCATGGGCGATACGCTGCGCGTAGTCGTCGACGCTGGGGACTGCGAGCTCGAAGCTCACCGTGGTGTCGCGCACGTAGGGCGCGTAGACGTCGAGAACCTGCGCGGCATCGCCGGGGCGCGCCAGCCGAATGCGAAAAGTCACGGCGACCTCCAGGTGAAAGAGAAAAAAGGAGTTGGGCATAATAGGAACCTAAGGGCAGGATAACCGTATTCTGCCTCATGCGGAGCACATTCCAACCGCTGGGGTTCTCCGTTAGCAAGTTTAGCGCCCGCTGCGCTAAAATGGACAGGTTATGTGATTTATAGATTAGGAGGCCTCGCTATGGCTTCGGACGCAAGAAAAATTCTGCTCGTTGAAGACGAGAAGGCTATCCGCGATGCCGTTGCGGCCTATCTCGAGCGCGAGGGCTACTATGTCGTGGGCGTAGGCGACGGGCAGTCCGCTGTCGAGGAATTCGAGAAGCACCAGTTCGACCTTATCGTACTCGACCTCATGCTCCCCAAGCTGTCCGGCGAGCGCGTCTGCCGTGCGATTCGCGACACCTCCGACGTGCCCATCATCATGCTCACCGCTAAGGGCGAGGTGGAGGACCGCATCATCGGTCTCGAGCTGGGCGCAGACGACTACCTCATCAAGCCGTTCTCGCCGCGCGAGCTCGTGGCCCGCGTTCGCGCGCTCTTCCGCCGCACGCATCTGGCCGACGAGCCCCAGGTCGAGGTGCTCGACTTCGGCGACCTGGTTATCGACATCTCGGGTCACAAGATCTTGGTGGACGGCCACGAGGTCGACCTCACGGCGTCCGAGTTCAAGCTCCTCACCACGCTTGCCCGCCATCCCGGTCGCGTGTACAACCGTATGGAGCTGGTCGAGAAGGTTCTGGGCTACGACTTCGAGGGCTACGAGCGCACCATCGATAGCCACGTGAAGAACCTGCGCGCCAAGCTCGGCGACGATCCCAAGCATCCCAAGTGGCTCTACACCGTGCACGGCGTGGGCTACCGCTTCGAGGCCCCTGCGAAGCCGGCTGAAGCTGGCGAGGGTAGCGCGAAGTAATGCTCCCCGCTCAGTTCACCATCGGGCAAAAGCATAAGCATACGGACGAGGCGAGTTCACGCGCAAGCTGGAACACGCCTCGTTCCGATTACCGCACCGCTATGAGCTACGGCATGCGCATGGCGGTTTCTTTTGCCCTTACCTCGTTTATGACCGTGCTTGTTCTGGTGTGCGTGGTAACCGTTGTATGGGGCGGCGCGTTTTCCGACTACACCAGGGCAAACGTGGTGGAGATCGCCGAGCTCACGGCAAGGAAGCTTGCCGAGGGCTATAACGAGACGGGCTCGTTTTCCACGGCGGCGCTGGCGTCGGTGGCCGAGTCCAACCTGCTATCGGACGATATAGGCATGCAGGTAGTGGATGTCGATGGCGATATCCTCTTCGACGATACCTGGCCGGCGAGCGCCCTTGCCGCGGAGACCGAGAAGGATTCCGCGCCGGGTCCGGGAGCCGGTTCCGCGCCTGCGCCCGCTTCCGAGAAGCGGCGGCCGCATAGCCTGGTATCCACCGCGCCCACCGATAAGGAGGGGGCGGTCTCCGAGGAAATCGTGGATGCCGAGGGCAACCGCGTGGGAACCGTGCGCCTATGGGTCCTGGGTAGCGACGCCTTGCTCACCAAGGCCGATGCTGCCTTTCGCGAGAAGACCTTCCACGCCATGGGCATGGCGTCGTTCATAGCCATCGCCATAGCGCTGGTCATCGGCTTCTTCGTATCCAGCATGCTTACCAATCCCATCCGCCGCATCACCACTACGGCCAAGCAGATCCGCGACGGCGATCTTTCGGCCCGCACGAATATGCGGGGCGACGACGAGATCGACCAGCTGGGTGAGACCTTCGACGAGATGGCCACCTCGCTCGAGAAGGACTTGAAGCACGAGCGCCGCCTCACGTCGGATGTCGCGCACGAGCTTCGCACGCCGCTGCAGGCCATGCTCGCCACGGTCGAGGCCATGCAGGACGGCATCTATCCCACCGATGCCGAGCACCTCGAGACGGTGGCGTCCGAGACGCGTCGTCTCTCGCGCCTGGTCCAGCAGATGCTCGATTTGTCGCGTATGGAGAACCGTACGGCACCGCTCAACCTGCGTCCCGTGGATGTGGCCGCCCTTGTGCGCAACATCGTGAACACGCAGCACCAGCTGTTCCATGCGCGCGACCTGCATCTGCGCTTTGCCGATGAGACGATGGGCCGCAGCGCCACGATCGAGGTCGATTCCGACATGCTCACGCAGGCCGTCATCAACCTGATGAGCAACGCGATGCGCTATACGCCCGAGGACGGCTGGGTTGTCGTGAAAGTGCAAAACGACCGTCGACATCTGCTCATCTCGGTATCGGATACGGGTATCGGCATTGCCAAGGAAGACCTTTCGCGCATCTTCGGCCGGTTTTGGCGCGCCGACGCCAGCCGTGCACGCGAGGCGGGCGGTCTTGGCGTGGGCCTGGCGGTGACGAAGCAGATCGTCGAGCGCCATCATGGCTTCATCTCGGTGGAATCCGAGCTGGGCAAGGGCACCACGTTCACCATCCACCTGCCGCGCGAGCATGCAAGCGATCCTTCTAGCACCGGGTCGCATGCCTTGATCGAGTAGACGCTCGGAGGGGACCGGGGCTCGCGCATGCGGCGCGGTTGCCTCCGATAATCCCAGCGTAGACACAAGGTACCCATCGTTTGAGAATGATGGGTACCTGTTTTATTTTGATACCAACGATGGTAAAGTGACTTTCGCCAAAGAACGCATATGAAGGAGTAGAGGACACGTGAGCACCCGTAGCCCCATGAATAAGCGCAACCAGGAGCATGCCGGCGTCGGCATGACCCGAAAGTCCGCAGGTTCGGCCAAGCCGGCCCGCGCCGCCGCCGCATCGGTGCGCGTGGTTCCCGCCAGCTCGAAGGAGAAGCGCAAGCAGCTCGAGCGCGGCGAGGACCTGTCTAAGCTGACCAAGGAGGAGAAGAAGGCGCGCAAGGCCGAGCTCCGCCGTCAGGAGGACCGCGTGTACGCGGCGTCCAACATCCTGATGCGCGAGGACGCCGATTATCCCAAGCGCCGCAAGGTCTTCTGGGGCATCATGATCTTGGGCATCGTGTTCATCGCCATCGGCTGGGCCATGCTCATGTTCTTCGGCGATGCCGCGGGCAGCCAATACCAGACGCTCGAGATCATCGCCATCGCACTGGCCTACGTGTGCATCATCGGCGGCTTCATCTACGACATGGTTCGCATCCGTCCTATCCGCAACCATGCCCGCGCCACGGCCGAGGGCATGTCGGACGCCAAGATCGACGACGTGCTCGATCGCGCTTCGAAGAAGGACGCCGAGAAGCGTGCCGCGCGCGACGCCAAGACGCTCGAGCGCAAGAACAAGTAAGAACGATTTTCCGGGTACAAAGGGGAATCATAGGACGGGTGCGTCGCGCGGTGGTGCCGCGGGCGCACCCGTTTTTCAACGGAAACAGGAAAGGGGGCCCGCTATGAGCGAGCTCAAATACAGTCTGGAAGAGGTCCGCGTGGGAATGGAACGCCTGATGCCCAGCATCGAGCGGTACGCCGAGCTGGTCGTCCGCAAGGGCGTGAACGTGAAGGACGGCCAGGAGGTCGTGGTGCAGGCCCCGGTTGAGTGCGCTCTGTTCGTGCGCCTGCTGGTGGCGGCAGCGTATCGGGCTGGAGCCGGCCACGTGACGGTGATCTGGAACGATGACGTGGTGACGCGCCTTACGTACGAAAACGTCGAGACCTCGTGGTTCGAAACGGTTCCCTCCTGGCAGCGCGAGCAGCTTGACTCCCTGGCCGAGCAGGGCGCATGCTTCATCTTTGTGGAGGGCGCCGACCCCGAGGCGCTCAAGGGGATCGATTCGGCAAAGCCCGCCGCCGCAAGCAAGGCGCGCAACACGCAGTGCCGTGCGTTCCGCCATGGCCTGGACTTCAACATCAACCCGTGGTGCATCGCCGGCGCCCCGGTGGCCGCATGGGCGCGCCACGTCTTCCCGGGAGAGTGCGACGAGGTTGCCGTCTACAAGCTATGGCAAGCCATCCTCTCGGTGGCGCGTGCGGACGGTCCCGATCCGCAGAGCGCTTGGGAGCTGCATGATGCAACCTTCGAGAAGAACCTGCGCCTTATGAACGAGCGCCACTTCGACGCGTTGCGCTACACGGCCTCCAACGGCACCGACATCACGATCGGCCTTACAAGCAAGCACC
>NZ_JADNJJ010000070.1:0-22694 GCF_015554865.1 Collinsella sp. D33t1_170424_A12
CCGCGAACGGTGTTGACGCGCTGGAGGGTCATGATGCGCTCGGCGGCCTTGTACAGGTCGTCGATGGTCACCTTCTGACCGGTGACCGCGGTGTAGAACTGGGCCTCGAGGTCCAGGTCGCCGCGGTAGCTGCGCTCCTTTGCCGGAGCCATGGCCATGGGCCACACCCAGTTGCACAGGCACAGGGAGTCGTGCAGAACGTCGGTCACGATGCTCCACCAGGCGAACTCGACCTTGTGCTCGTTGATGGGGGTGTAGTTCTTGTCCGGGTCCATGGCGTCCTCGCCGCCGAACATCTCGGCCGCCATCTGCTTCTTAAGCTCGATGGGCAGACCGCAGCCCTGCAGGTTAACCGCGGAGTGAATCATGTTGTCGCGGTTGAACACCATGTTGTACAGACCGCCGACCTGGGCGAAGCACTCGATGGAGTGGTGGACCGGCCAGCCGCGGTAGTTGATGAGCGCGGACGACTTGTTGTCGAACCAGTCGGGGCGGTTCCAGTGGTCGGCATCGGTCCACACGTACGGACCGTGGCCAAGCCAGGAGATGGGCTTGTTCTCGGTGTCGTTGGAGGCGATATCCAGGAAAATCTTGATGAACGAGGTGGGATCGCCGGCGAAGATGGCGTCGAAGTTGTACTCGACCATCTGCTCGGGCGTGCAGTGCTGGGCGAGCAGGCCCTCCTTGTAGGTCCACGCGAGGTCGCGGTAGAGCTGCGCGTAGTTGCACCACAGGCCCAGGTCGTCCACGGTCACCGAGATGAGCTGGTTATAGAAGACGGACAGATCGGTAAGCGTCTTGTTCTCGCCCTCCTGGATGCCCGGCACCTGCCACATGGGCTGCATGTAGGCGGTGAAGGGGAAGTTGGGGACGCAGGTGTTGCCCGAGGACTCGTAGCCGGTGGCCTGCTGGACCTGCGGCACCTTCACCTGGGCATAGCAGCGCACGGGGCAACCGTGGCAGCCGGCCATCTTCACGGTGTACTTCTCGGCCGCGGGACCGAGGTCCTTGGTGGACTTCATGCAGCGGTAGCCCATGGTGTTGGGCTCGAAGGGCTTGGGCTCGCCGGTCTCGATGGGGCCGCCCTCGGCAGCCGCCCAGTACAGACCCTTGCGAGCGGTCCAACGGGAACCCTTGTCGTAGTACTCGGCCCAGGACTGCTGGGTGCTCGGCACGACGTGGTTGTTGTTGGAGCCCAGGACCTGGGCGATCATGTAATCGGACAGGTCGGCGACCATCTGCGGGTCGGCGACGTTGCAAGCCTTGGTGCCCTTGACGACGACGGCCTTGCACTTCTTGGAGCCCAGGACGGCGCCCAGGCCGGCGCCCGCGGAGTGCGAGCGGCTGTTCATAACGCAGGCGTAGGGCAGCATGTTCTCGCCGGCGGGGCCAATGGTGGCCACGCAGCACTCGAGGCCGTGCTTCTTGCACAGAGCCTCGTTGACCTCGCGCGTACCCTTGCCCCACAGCGCGGAGGCGTCCTCGATGGAGATCTTATCGTCCTCGATGAGGATGTAGACCGGCTTGTCGGACTTGCCCTCGATGATCAGGCCGTCGTGGCCGGAATACTTGAGGGTGGCGCCCAGCTGGCCGCCGCAGTGGCAGTCGACAACCAGGTGGTCCTTGGTGAAGGTGGACAGCGTGGACCAGGTGGAGCGACCGGCCAGCGGCACGCCGGAACCGGTCAGGGGACCGACGGCGAGAACGGCCTTGTTCTCCTCGTCCATCCACTTCACGCCTGCGGGGACCTCGTCGTACATGATCTTGTTTGCAAAGCCCATGCCGCCGATGTAGTCCTTCTGCATCTCGACATCGGACTCTTCGGTGATCTCACCGCTCGTAAGGTTGACGCGGGCGATCCAGCCAGCCCAACCGTAAGAGGTTTCAGCCATTTACTTCTCCTATTCTTAAGCGATCTTGCCACCGGCAACAAAGTCCTGCTGCTCGGAGACGAGCGGCCAGGGGTGCTCCTGCTTGGTGGGGCCGGAGGAGTGGCTCACGTCCTCCCACTCGATGAGCTCGATCGCGCCGTTGGGGCACTGCTCGGCGCAGCGGCCGCACGCGATGCACTTGGAAGACTTGCCGGTAACGGTGTTCACCACGGGCATGTGATAGGGGCAGGCGGCGACGCAGGTGCCGCAGCCGACGCACTTCTCGGCGTCCACGCGACGCACGCCGTTGTCATCGGTGACGATGGCGCCCTGGGGGCACGCGGTCTGGCACAGCGCGGTCTTGCACATGTGGCAGGCGCGCACGTTCCACTCGCACGAATAGAAGATGCCGTCGCCGGAGCCGAGCTCCTTACCGTACTGGTAGCCGTCGTGCACATGGATGCGCGCAGCGGCCGGCTGGGACACGCCGTCGTTGAGGAGCGTGCAGCTCATCTCGCAGCGCTGGCAACCGGTGCAGCGGGCGCGGTTCACCTTGAGCACGTGGGACGGGGTCGCGTAATAATCGACCTTGCCCTTCGAGCTCGTGGGAGCCGCAGCAGCGGTGTCCGGCAGGAGACCGAGCGCCACCATGCTCGCCACGAATGCGCCCGAAACCTTCACGAACCCACGACGGGTGAAGAAGGAGTCGAGGCGATCCGCGCCGGAGCCAACCTGCTCCAAAGCGGTGTTCTCTTTCATAGTTCCCTCCCTTTACTACTTCACGCGGAACGTCCGGGACGACGCCCGCGCCATATCCTTGAATCCGTTCCACAGGCGTTATGGACAGGACTCATCAGGTTGTATTGTGCATGACGGACGCGCAAGGGGCTCACCTGCTTTCGGGGTAATCCGTTCGGCGGGCGCCAGATAGGTAAAAATCGTGTCACCTGTTATAGGGTACCCCATCTACCTGCGGTTATCTTTTGGTAGCACGCACGCGCAAAGCAACAGCAAACGCTTTACCAAGGCAGAGCGCCGCGCAAAAACACCATACGCCGCAGCCTTTCCGCACCCTTCGGATAAGGACGGGCGCCGTTCGACGGCACGACCCGCGCGAAGCGTCGGCTCGGACGGCGCGAGAGGATCATCTGGTACGGACGAAACGCCGCGCGGGGCGCACAATGGGCCACCAGTACGCACGGGCGCATCGGCTCCCAAGCCGACGCCGCGCCCTTCGCCCTGCCCCTCCCCGCCCATCCGCACGGCATGGGAGAATGGAGGCGGCCGTCACCCAACCGGAGGTCCCATGCTTTCCGAACGACTCCTCTCCGCAACCGTTGGCGCCGGTGCCCGCAAGCTGTTCCGCTCCACAAACGCCCCCGGTACGCTTCCCGCGCCGAACCCCGGCCACGCGTACCTGCTCTACGTCCACATCCCGTTTTGCGACGTGCTGTGCCCCTACTGCTCTTTCACCCGCTTCCCGTTTCGCGAGGACGCCGCGCGCAGGTACTTCCAGGCACTCCATCGCGAACTCGCCATGATCCGCGACCTGGGCTACCAACCACCCGCCGCCTATATAGGCGGCGGCACGCCCACCATCCTCATGGACGAACTCGAGCGCACCATCGACTACATGCGCGAGCTGTTCCCCAGCATCCGCGAGGTGTCATGCGAGACCAATCCTCCGCACTTGGACCGCACGCGGCTCGAGCGCCTCTCCGCTATGGTTCAGCGACTCTCCGTGGGCGTGCAGAGCTTCGACAACACGCTGCTCAAGCGCATGGATCGCTATGGAAAATACGGCAGCGCCGAGCAGATCGTCGAGCGCATCCAGAATACGCACGATATGTTCGGCACCTTCAACGTGGATATGATCTTCAACTTCCCCGGACAGACCGAGGAAATGGTCTTGCGGGACATCGAGACCTTCCGCACCACGGGCGCCAACCAGATCACGTATTACCCGCTCATGACCTCGCCCGGCAGCGAGCGCCTCATGGAGACGTGCTTCCACGGCAAGGTCGACCCTGCACGCGAGCAGCGCCTCTACCATGCCATCTTCGATGCCATGACGGCCGCCGCGGCGGCGGGCGGCGCGGGCTTCCACGCCTCGGACGTCTACACGTTCGCCCGGGACAAACAAGCCATGATCGATGAATACGTGGTCGATTACGGCGAATACGTGGCCGCGGGATGCGGCGGGTACTCCTTCCTGGGAGACCAGGTCTTTGCCAACGACTCCTCCCTGGCGGGCTATTGCCGGCGCGTCGGGGAACACGCGACGAGCGTTACCGCCCGCATCGACATGGGACCCGCCAACGAGAAGCGCTACCGCATGGGCCGCGAGCTGTTTGGCCTGCGCCTCGACAACCGCGCGTGGAAGCGCGATTTCGGCCGCTACATCCAATACGACCTGCCCATGGAGTATGGCTACCTCGCAGCGAACGGCGCGTTCGCGACGAACAACGCCGACGAGCTCACGCTCACCCGCAAAGGGCGCTACCTGGTATTGGCTATGATGCGACAGGTGTTCATCGGCATGAATACCGAGCGCGACCGCCTGCGCGCGATGCTGCCGCCCTGCGAGCGCAAGATGTTCGCCGACTCCGCCGCGCAGCAGATCGCGGCAGCGCGGGCCGCCGACGAAGCAGGGCGCGCCTAGCCGCCGTACTCCGAGATGTAATCCAAGATCTCCTGGCGGGAATGCAGGTCGGTCTTCTCGTATACGCGCTTGATATGCGTGTGCACCGTATTGGTGGAGAGCTGCAGCTCCTCGCTCACGCGCGCCTGCGTATGGCCCAGCGCATACAGCGTGAGCACCTCGACCTCGCGGCCCGTAAGGCCGAAGCGCTGGCCCATCTTCATCACGGACGTGGCGATGTGCACGTCGGGCTTCTGATTCACCATGGGAGCCTGCTGCTGCGGCGCGATTGCCAGAACGCCCATGAATGGAATCTTGCGCACGTCATCCTCGGTGATGGGACCGCGCGCCCGGCTCGCCTCGACGGCCTCGCTGGGGGCCGAGAGCAGGCGCGTGAACACCAGCTGGGCGGACGCCAGCACGAACAAGCTCATGATGGAGATGATGACCGGCGCGTTGTCGGGCATCATGCGGTCGAGCAGCGCGTCGAATCGCATGCCCAGCACCGTGAGCACGTTCATGGCGATCCACGCGGCCGAGGCGTAGTAGTACGGATCGCGCCAGCCGAAGCTGATGAACGCGATGGTGAGATACCACACGAACGCGTTGAGCACGAGCGACGACGCCATCACGAACGACGCGCCGATGGAAACCGTCTTGGGCCAGATAGCGAAGAAGACCGCGCCCAAGGCCAAAAGCACCTGCATGACCACCCAGATGCTCGTGGTGAGCGCCCGCATGCGCGAACGCAGGCCGTTGCGCACCCATAGCAGGGAGACGATCCACACGAACACCAGGATGAGGAAGCGCGGAACCAGGCTCATATACACCGGGTCGCCCGCGGGAAAGCCGCGGCCCATACCCATGGGAATGGAGATGAGCCAGATGCCCGCGGCGGCCACGGCCAGGAAGCTACGGTTGGAGAAGCGGTTCTCATCGGTTCCAAAGTAGAGCTCCGAGACCGCGGGAAACGAGTCGCTCGGCGCGTCCATCGTGCGCGACAACCTCACCAGGGCGAACTGACCGAAGGTGAGCGCGGTACCGGCCAGATACCACCACGCGTTGTCCGAGAAGCTCAGGATGTAGGTGATGGTCTCGGCAAGCGCAAGGGCCGCGAACACCACGACCGACGCCGCCTGCGCCGAGATGCCGCGCAGCTTGCGCAACCAGTAGAACTCCAGATAGGTGCTACCCACCGTAACGCCCGTCCCCAGAGCCAAGCCCAGCGTGGAATCGGGGTCGGCGGGACCCCATGAAGCGAGGGCGAGGACCAGCGAGCACAAGCCGGCGAGATGAATCGCCAAAAACACGCCCAGCGACACGGAGCGCTTCGTGAAGCGCTTGATTACCAGCGTCGACAAGAACAACAGGCCCATGACGAAGGCGGAGGCGAAGAGGATCCATCCGGACAGCATCGACGTGCCCGTGGTGGCGTGCGCGGCCTGCACGCAGAGGTTCACGACGGACGAGGCGAACGCCAAACCCAGGACGGAGGGGAGGAGCACGCCGTACGCCTCGAACCCGAGCGGCGGCATCTGCTGTTCTGCGTCTTTCCCCTGCACCTAACCTGCGCTCCATCCTGCATCGTATAGCCAGCGACCTGCAAGGAGTCACCAGGCAAACCGTTGTAAGCGATAGGTTAGTATACCTTGTACTACACTTGCTTGCATATGTGTACACGACCCCCTGGCTTTGTGAAAGGTATGCGATGACTCCGGAAGAAGACCAGCGCGTCGAAGCCGCCGCGGACGAACAGGCCGCACCCGAGCTCTCCACCGGTGAACTCGAGGCGGTCCGCGCCCACAACGAGCGCGTCCGCGCTATGGACCGCGCCCTGTCCGACCTGCGCCAACGTTCATACGAAGGCAAGCTCACCACGCCTGCGCGCTGGAAGCGGCTGGCTCTGGCACCCGAAGGACCGGATGGCGTCCCCTTCGAAGATATGCTCGTGGGCTACATCGAGGAACACGAGCACGCCGAAGACGGCCCCGCCATCGGCCAGATGAGCGCACCGGCGCCGCTCGACGTGCAACTCGCGGGCCGAGAACCGGATGAGGGCGAGCGCCTGCCCGAGCCCGATGTCTCCGACATCGTGCTGCTTTATGGGAAAAAGGCCATCTACCTGTATTCCAAGCCGCTGCTTTCGAACAGCTTCGCGCACGCCCTCTTCCTCACCACCGAAAACGACGATATCACCACGTTCATCGATGTCGTTCGCACGGAATCGCGCACCTATCCGCGACCCGTCTCCATCCTCTCGTTCATGAACCCGCCCTACCTGTGGCCCACCGACAAAACCCGCAACCTGTTCGAGCAGCTTCAGGGCGAAGAGGCATTCAGCGACATCCACACGTGCCTCACCAGTGAAAACGAGACATTCTTCTACTCGACGCTGTACCTGAGCGATGCGCAGGGCAAAGCGCTTGCCGAGTGGTACGGCGTAGAGAAGGTCCGCAACCCGTAGCGCCGCCGCCGGCGGGCTCCCCGCCCCAACTATCACCCCTTCAAGCGAAAGGTATCCCCATGGCCAAGCAGCGCCTTACCGAGGACACGCCGTTCCTCCGCACCCCCGACATGTACCAGATCGAAAACGACGCACCCATCACCGAATACGCCGATGCGACCCTCGATATCATCGCCGACACCGCGGCGTTCGGCATCCCCGAGGGCGCCAACGCGTTTTGCAGCGTGGGCAAGGAGAAGCGCGGCACGGTGCAGATGCAGCTGTTCGCGCGCATCGACCCCGATACCGAGACGTTCGTCGAGGTGGGCTTTCGCAGCCACGGCTGCCTAGCCGCCATCGGGTGCGCCGCGGCCCTCGCCGAGCGCCTGCGCGGCATGACGTTCGAGCAGGCCCTCGCCATCACGAAGGAGGAGCTCGATGAGCGGCTCGGCAGCCTGCCTTCGAGCCGCCGCTACACGCTGCTCTACGGCACCGAAGCCGTCCGCGCGCTCATCGGCGACTACTGCCTGCGCGTGAAGGGCTTCTCGCTCGCGCAGCTGAACGACTACATCCCATGCGACTACATGTGCGCCAACTGCCTGCTCACCGAAAACTGCTCCCTGCGCGACGAGCGCGTCGACCAGGAGATGAGGGAGCTGGGAGAGATCAAATAGCCGGAGCGCCCCCGTGCCGTGCACCGTGTCAAACCCGCCCCGCTCGGCGCGCACGGTACAATAGTCGTCAGCACGAACCGGCGCCGCCGCGCGCATCGTCAAAAAGGAGTCATCCGTGATCGATCGTTACACCCGCCCGGAGATGGGCCACATCTTCTCGCTCGACAACAAGTACGCCATCTGGCAGGAGATCGAGGTGCTGGCATGCGAGGCGCAGGCCGAGCTTGGCACCTGCGGCATCACCAAGGAAGAGGCCGCATGGATCCGCGAGCACGCCGGCTTTGACCGCGCCGAGGTGGACGCCATCGAAGCCGTCACGCACCACGACGTCATCGCGTTCCTCACCAACATGGGCGAGCATATCGATGCCGAGGTTCCGGAGGGCGAACCCAAGCCCAGCCGCTGGGTCCACTACGGCATGACCAGCTCCGACCTGGGCGACACCGCCCTGTGCTACATGCTCACGCAGGCCTGCGACATCATCATCGACGACGTGCGCAAGCTGGGTGAGATCTGCCGCCGTCGCGCCTTCGAGGAGCGCCGCACCCTGTGCGTGGGCCGTACCCACGGCATCCACGCCGAGCCCATGACCTTTGGCATGAAGTTCGGCAGCTGGGCCTGGGAGCTCAAGCGCGACCTCGACCGCCTCATCGACGCGCGCAAGAACGTGGCCGTGGGCGCCATCTCCGGCGCCGTGGGCACCTACAGCTCCATCGACCCGTTCGTCGAGGAGTACGTATGCGAGCGCCTGGGCCTCGCGCACGACCCGCTGTCCACCCAGGTCATCTCGCGCGACCACCATGCATACGTGGCGGGCGTGCTGGCCACCACCGCCGCCACCTGCGACCGTATCGCCACCGAGATCCGCAACCTCCAGAAGACCGACACCCTCGAGGTTGAAGAACCCTTCCGCAAGGGACAGAAGGGCAGCTCGGCCATGCCGCACAAGCGCAATCCCATCACGCTCGAGAAGGTCTGCGGCCTTTCGCGCGTGGTGAAGTCGAACGCCCAGGTCGCCTTCGAGAACGTGGCCCTGTGGCACGAGCGCGACATCTCGCACAGCTCCGCCGAGCGCGTCGCGCAGGCCGACAGCTTCATCGCGCTCGACCACATGCTCACCTGTCTCATCCGCATCGTGGACGGACTCATCCTGTACCCCGCCCGCATGCAGGCCAACCTCGACCTCACGCGCGGGCTCATCTATTCGTCCAAGGTGCTGTTGGCGCTGGTGGATACCGGTATCACGCGCGAGGACGCATACAAGATCGTGCAGCGCAACTCCATGGCTGTATGGGACGACGTTCACAACGCCGTAGCCGGACCCAACCTGCGCGAACGCCTGGAAGCCGATCCCGAGTGCACCGTGACCAGCGAGAAGCTCGATGAGATCTTTGATCCCTGGGACTTCCTCACGCGCATCGACAGCGTCTTCGACCGCCTGGAGCACCTGTCCTTCGAGGAATAGGGCGAGCGTCGCACACGCATGAAACGAGCCCGGTACCTGCTACGGTACCGGGCTCGATGCTCTTCTGGAGCGGGCAACGGGACTCGAACCCGCGAGTGTCAGCTTGGGAAGCTGATGCCTTACCACTTGGCGATGCCCGCGATATGGTGCAACTTGTGCACCTGATGAGTATATCCCGCGGGTCGAGGCACGGCAAGATGTCATTTGCTTTCCATGCGGTGCCATGCCGATGCCCGTCTCTCTTATGGTTCATTTCGTGAATTCCCAGCCACGCACGTGTGCGGGGAATACCCCGCAGCGCTCGCTCCCATGGCTCTCGAGCTGCAGATGTAAGCCTTGTTCGAATGGAACTCGCAATCGTTTTAGGCGGCCGTTAGCATCGTTCGGTTTTTCTTAGAATCGCCGGGTTTAAGCTGCCCTTCCATCGCTACTGGAGGGAGCAGATATGATTCGCAAGCGATTCGCCCTACCAACCCTATTTCTCATCGCCGTGATCCTCGCGCTTGGCGGCTTTACCATGCCGCAGGCTATACGCGCGGCCGGCGATGGCATCCTGTCGATCACCTCGCTCGTCGACAATCCATATTCAACAGGCTCGATGCATTTCATACGCGGTAGCGCCGGCACGGGCAACGTTGCGTACTGCGCGCAAGGATGGCTGCGGCAGCCGGTTGTTGGCCAAAAGCTCGAGCGCTACGGCGACCTCAAGATACCCGAGCTCGATTACGTGTTGTGGCACGGCTACGACGGCGAGGTGATCGATTCCGTCTACGGCCTCGACGCGGGCCGCTCCGAAGCCGCAACGGCGCACGCCGTGTGGCTTGCCATCGCCGACCAGCGCGCCGACGTACTCACCTACGTAGGCCGCGATGGCTCATCCTACCACGGCAACAAAGCCTACATGGAACGATGGAACCTTATCGAGGACCCACGTATCAAGGACGCTGCATGGCGTCTCTACCAGGAAGCCCTTGCCTATAAGCAGGCGGGCGGAGGAGGTGTCGAGGAAGGCTGTTCGTGCCTCTGGCTCAACAAAACACCCACCTATGCGAACGGCATCCCTGCATTCGAGCATCAATCTATCGTTACCGTCGAAAAATCTCGAACCGTTAGATTCAACAAGACATCCGCATGCGCCGAGGTCACGAACGGCAACGACAGCTATGCGCTCGAAGGCGCTTGCTACGATATCCATCTGCGGGACACCCGTGAAAAGGTCGGCAGCATCACCACGGATGCCCAGGGCACAGCGTCGCTTCAGCTAAAACCTCGCACCTCCTATTTCGCCAAGGAAACCAAGGCTCCCCAGGGCTTCGTACTCGACCCTCGAGAGATTCCATTCACCACCGGCGACGATGGTGGATCGGTCGCCCTTGAAGACAAACCGGGTCGCGCGCGCCTCGTCCTTCAAAAGAAAGATGCAGCGACCCAGGGCGGACCCCAAAACAACCTGAGCTTTCAAGGCGCCGAATACCGCATCACTTCCCTCTCCACGCCAGGATGGAGCACGGACGCCACGACCGATGACAACGGATCGCTCACCGTGGAAGATATCCCCCTGGGCGCGTTTCAGGTTGTAGAAACCAAGGCACCGGCAGGATACCTGCTCGACCCGAACGTCCATACCTATACCGCGCAGCCAGGCCAGATGAACGACCTGGGTATCGTCGAGCTACAGCCAACAGACGATTTCATGGAAGCTCCCGTTGCCTTCGATATCGAAATCGCGAAGTTCAACGATGAAGGCGCCGGCAATGGCTCCGAGCTCGAGACCCCGGCAGAGGGTGTGTCCTTCGAGATCGTTTCGCGCTCATCGCAACGCATCATGGGGACCATCACGACGGGCGCCGATGGCTTTGCATCAACTAGGGGACACTGGTTCGGCGCGGGCGACAAGACCGACGATCTTGCCGGGGCTCTACCATACGACCCCAAGGGATATACCGTTCGCGAGGTGGCATCGACCGTACCCGAGGGCTTTGAGCGCGTGGACGATTGGGACATCGCCCCCGAGCAGCTCGCAGACGGCGTGTGCCTGCGCTATATCGTGAACAACACGCGTTTGATGTCGCGCGTGCAGATTATAAAGACCGACGCCGCGAGCGGGGAGCGCGTAGCACTATCTGGATTCTCGTTCCAGCTGCTCAACAATGAAAAAGAACCCGTCGAACTAGAGACCTGGCATCCCGAGCACGGCTCGACAAGCATCTTCACCACCGATGCCACCGGCAGCGTCACGCTGCCACAACCCCTTCCCACCGGCGTCTACTACATCCGCGAAACCACCGCTCAACCGCCCTACATCCTCGCCGAAACGGACGTGCGCTTCGAGATCATGGCGGACCAGGGCGAAATTGCGCCCCTATGCATAGTCGAGGTGGCCGACAACCAGGCCCGAGGAACCGCCAGCATAACCAAGACCTGCGCAGATGGGGGCGAGGCCTTGGCCGGCGCCGAATACGACGTCGTGGCCCTTGAGACGCTGGTTTCACCCGACGGGATCGTTCAAGCCGGTGAAGGCGAGACTGTCGGACGAGTCATCACCGACGATACGGGTACCGGAAGCATAGAGGACCTTCCCCTTGGCTCCGGGATGGCGCATTACGCGTTCATCGAATCCGTGCCGCCACAGGGCCATGTCCTCGACGATACCCCCATCCCCTTCATCCTGAGCTATCAGGACCAGCATGCGGCCGTTGTCCATCAGCATGCCGAGACGCGGAATAAACCGACGCGCGTAACGGTCGACAAGACGGTCACCGGTACGAACGACCCGCTGCGCGACGTGGCCTACGGCCTTTGGGACACACGGGACGAGTTGCCCGCGCCAGCGGATGGACCCGACAGCTCGTTCGCCCTCCGCTCATCCAGCGATGATCTGACCGTTGCCGTTCAGCCATCCCTTACGACTTCGGAAATACTCTTCGACCTTCCCAGTGGGACATCCGCCATCATCGTTGACGACGAAGGCGCTCATATTTCCGCCCAACATGGCAGCTGGATCACCCCGGGAAACTATGAAGTCCGAATAACCAACAAGGGCGACGATGAGCACGGCCTCGTGCTACCGCTCGAATGTAAGGCGGGATACTCCTATACCGTGCAGGTACGCGGAGGCCTCTTTGGGCTGACGGGGTCGATAGAGCAATCGCAAGCTCTGGTGAAGCCCATCGAGGCGGTCCTTTCATCCGATTGGAACGCCTACATGATCGAGCGTATCCCAAGCGGAACCTACGATGTGCTGGTCAACTCAGAACCCGTGGGTACATGCACCGTTGCAGCCAACCGTCCGTGCCATCTCACCTTCGAGGACGGCTCTATGGCAGCCGCGCCCATCCTGCTCAAACCGGGTGCCACGCTGCATGAAGCCACAACGGACGAGCACGGGGTCGCCGTGTTCGACCATATCGAGCGCGGCTCCTACCGCCTCTGCGAGCTCGATGCCCCTGCAGGGTTCCTCAGGGATGAACGGGTTATCGACCTCCATGTCGATGAACGCGGGCGCGTTAACGGGGAAACCGACCATCACCTCGGATTCAAAAACGATTACACGAAGACAGAGGTTTCCAAACGAGATATAACGACGGAAGAAGAGGTGCCTGGAGCCCACTTGAGCATCCTCGATAGCGACGGCAACGAGGTGTGCAGCTGGGTGAGCGGGGATGCCCCGCACCGCATCGACAAACTGCCCGTTGGCAGCTATACCCTGGTGGAGCAGCTCACGCCTCGCACGTATGACTATGAATCGAGCTGCACCTTCGAGGTGCTCCCAACCGGCGAGATCCAACATGTCGCGCTCTATAACAAACCCATCGAGATAACCGGAGAAATCGACAAGCGACAGCAGATTGCCGACCCCGTTGCGGCCAATACCGTTGAAAACGGAGATGGCGCCAACAATGCAGCGGTCACCGCGTCCCCCGACGGACGTTATCGATACAGCATCGATGCGCGCAATACGAGCAATACCTGGGTTGATGAGTTTACGATCGACGACCGCCTGGCCGCCGCCGAAGCAGGCCTCGCCACGCTCGAATCCCTTACGACGCCCGTAGCGCACGGAGACTTCGACGGCCTGGTCAACGTTTGGTATCGAACCAAAAACGCAGGAGCCCCTACTACCAGCGACGCTAATGCCACGCGCGACGATGGGCATACCAACCCTTGGCTCGATCAACCCGAAGTCGTTGAGGTACTTGGAACCGACGGGCGCTCGCTATCATACGACGGCTGGACGCTATGGGCCCAGGGATTGCGAGCCGACGCACCCACCGAGCTCGCAGTCGATGCGCTCAAATTGAAAGCAGGGGAGCAAATCGTTGCCATCCGCATGGAATATGGACGCGTAGATGACGGGTTCACCACGCGGACGGATGAATGGGACCGCAGTCGCATAAAAGACCGGCATGACGATTGCGGTGCAATTCCCCCTGATGACGAAGATGGCGCTCATGCGCCCGCAATTCTCACCATGCGCCTTACCAACGCCTATCAAGAGGGGACGCATCTGGAGAACGAGGCGTCTGTGCATCTGTATAGAAACGGAGGGGGCGAGCAGCTGGAGGATCACGACAGCGATCGCGTTACCCAGACGCCCAAGCACGAGGGACCGGAACTGGCAAATACAGGTTTCCCGCTTACCCCCGCCCTCATCGTTGGAGGCCTCGCATGCCTATGCATGGTAACCCTCGCGACAAGGCGGAAGCGGTAAGGGCTCCCCGCGCTGGCCGTGGCATGCATGCGCGCGGCCGGCGCGGCTATCGACCGCTGCTCCTGATCCTATGCGCCTATATAGCACTCACCTGCTTCATGGTCCTCAGCTCGGCGCTACCCGTCTGCAGCGACCCGCCATCGCATTTCCAACCGATAGAACGACATCTTCAAACCGATAGCAAAGCCGACTCCAAAGGGGCTGGCGTAGGTCACCTCGTCGTAGAAAGCGCCGGCATATCAACCTGGATAGCTCAGCCCTCGCCAAACCAACCACCCGACTGGTATCTGCGACATGGCATCGATGGCCAACCAAAACGGACGGGAACGCCATATTTAGATGCGCGCTGCACGGAAACGCGCCACCTCATGGTCTACGGACACAATCTCGGTATACCGGGACTGGGGTTTACCTCGTTAGCCAGAGCGTTCAAAGCGGATGTATTCAGCGAAATGGGCGAAGCGACTTGGTCCCAACAAGGCCGTTGCATGATCAGCTTTACACCGGCGTTCGCCTGTCGCGTCGACAAAGCATACGAAACCATTCAGCGGTTCTCCTTCGCCACAGCCGATGAGCTGCGCACATGGCTCCACGCCATCAAGAAGGACGCCGCTGTAGCCGAATCTGATTGCGACGAGCTTATAAGCAGGGCACGCAGCGCCCTCACCTTGGTGACATGCACAAAGAACCAGCGAGCGGGGAGGGAGCGGACCCTCGTTATATACGTAAGCCCCCAGGAGAGCTATTCGCTGGGCGCGTCCACGGAATCAGAAGGATCGGAGGAAGAAAGCTCACCATCGGACATATCCGCCAGCTGATCAGCAGCCTTCTTGTTTGATTTTTCGGCCGCAACGCGCTCAGCGCGCACATCAGCTGGAGTCGACCACTTTTCCCCAAGAAAATGAGAGACACCGAAGCCCATGGCAACAGCCAGCGCGGCACCGATCAGATATGCAGCCCAGTGACGCCTCATGAATGCAAACACAAGCCCTCCGATAAACCAGATCCGCACATACGTCTACGTAATACCCGACATTCTACGCTGGCAAGCCAACATATGCGAGCATCTTGCAGAAATTGGGTACACAGTTGATGTGATTCTCTCATCAACCGTTTTGGAAGGGAGCACGCCGTGCTCGAACTGTACTACAGCCCCTATTGCCCCTACTGCATCAAGGTGCTCAACGCTCTCAAGGATATGTCTGTCCGCGTCACGCTCAAGAACATCAACGAGGACAAAGAGGCCGCAAAGACACTCGTGGAGGTTGGTGGCAAACGCCAGGTACCCTGCCTGTTCATCAATGGGTCGCCGCTCTATGAATCCGACGACATCATTTCGTTTCTGCGCACCCGCTAATACCGCCGCTTATTCCACCGGCATGAAAAAGGACCCATACGGGTCCTTTTTCATGCCATGCTATTCCCCATCCGCTACGAGCGGCGGATGACTTCGGTCACAACATCGGATACCAGGGCTACGTTGCCCTCGTCAACGTTGTACGGCTGGTCCCCCTCGCTATGCGAGCATGCGAAATGAGAGCCATCGATGCCGGCGATGGTAAGCGAGCGCAGGCTTCGAGACATGGCCTCGTACGCATCGGTATCCACGAAGGGCATATCGACGGCGCCGAATTCATGATGGAAGTCGGCGGATACCCGCTGTACGAGCTTGAGAATGCGTTTATCCCCCTTGAGGACACGCTGTTCACCTTCGCTCGCCAGAACGGCCAGCTGGCCGGAACCAACGCTTTCGAGGTTGATGAGGAACACGCCGCGAAGCTTATCGCGATGGGTATCGAGGAAGGCCTTGATGCCGGCGTTGCCGCACTCGGAGGCGCCGGTGGCGACGAACCAGATATCATGGCCGAGGAGCTCCTCGTCGCCCATGGACGTGATGGCGTCGCGCAGCTCGTCTTCGCCTACGCCTTCAGGGCCCGTGGCGCCGCCCTTCCAACCGTTGTCGTCGTCGAAATTGTCCCAAGAACCAATCTCGTTGCCGTTGCGCTTGGCATCGAAATCATCGTCGACGCCGAGCCAACCGCTCATGCTGTCATCCTGCTGCTTCTTCTTCCTACCGAAGAAACGGGCGAGACCGCGGCGCGGCTTCTCCGTCGGGGTGGATGTCTTCGAGGATTCAGCCTGCTTCGCTTCCTCGGGCTCGCTCTCCTGGTTGGAAGACAACTGAGCGCCTGCCGAGGTGTTTTCAACAACCGAGAAACCGCGCGTGGCGGCCGACGTGGTGGAAGCGGGAGCAGGAGCAAAGGGATCGGCGGGCTTGACCGAGGGGTCGGGGAGATCGAACAGCGGCGCGCGGCTCGAAGTCTGCTGCAGGGCCTCGATACCCGGCACGCTGGGAATGCGGCGCGGGGCGGGACGCTGGGAAGCCTCGATAGATGGAATATTAAGGGCGCGCTGCGGACGGGAAGCCGGCTGCGCTTCGGCCTGCATCGTCGCAGCATCAGCCGCTTCGGGCTGCTCGGAGCGGGACTCGCCCGCCGCGGGCATGGCCATCGTCTGGCCAGGAGCGACCGCGGGCTCGGCGGAGGGCTGATCGGAAGCGATTACCGGCGCAGCGGGCATCGTGCGATCGAGCGCGATCTGAGATTCCTCCTCAGCGGGTGCTTCATCGGACTGCAAGCCATTCTCCGAAGACCCATCGGATGCATCGGCGACGCTGGACAGCTCATGGTCATCGAGTTCGACGGGCATCTCGTCAACCGCTTCAGCCTCGAAGCCCTCGCTTGCATCCTCTTCGACACGATCGTCTATCTGCTGTTCGATCGCCACGGCCTCGAAAACCTCGGTCGCATCGACGGACGGAAGCTCATCCTCCACGAGCCCCTCGTCGTGAGCCTCGGTCGATTCGGCTTCGACCGGCGAAGAACCGAAGACCGCCGTGTGCTCGAGCTGGTCCATAGAGAATACAGCGGTGGCGCCGTCCATCTCGGAAGCATCGATCGATACGGTGCCGGCAACGTCAGCCTGCTCGACAGAAGCATCCTCTGCAACAGGCTCATCGTCCTCGGTGTCAGCTTCGGGAACAAGATCCCCTTCGACCTCGGCATCGACGGGCTCCGGCTCGGGTTCGGGCTCCTCTTCGATAACCTCCCACTCGGCCTCGAGGATATAGTCGCTCGTATCCTCCTCGACCTGCTGGTACGGCGAGGGGAACTCATCCTCGACCGCGGCTTCAGCCGAAAGCTCATCGACGATATCCTGTGCTTCGCTGGCAACGGACGCGGCAAGGTCGTCAAAGGAATCCGCGCCGTCGAACGGCGTGGGCTCAAGAACCTCTGATACCTCGTCTACCTGTTCGAATGCCTCGCCCTGCAAGGTCTGCGGAGCCTCCCACATACTGGGATCGTCGTATGCCTGCTGGCTGAAAGACGCCTCGGGCTGTGCGAGCTCCTCCGCAGCGGGCTCGGCAACCATGGGTTCGGAAGCACGGACCGGCTCGGGCACATAGGTCGGCTCGAGCGTGGGAACGGGCTCGGGCGCGAGAACGGGCTCGGGCACGTGATATGCCTCGACCCGCACGGGCTCGGGCTCAAAAGCGGGAGCCTGCTGTTCGCGGGACTCCTCTCGATGCACGGGTTCGGAGACCCGAGCAGGCGCAGGGTCCACAGGCTGCTGAACGGGCTCGGGCATCACGGGCAGCGCATCGGCGGAATACGAGAACGCGCAGTCCTCCCCAACCATGCCAAGCGCTCGAATGATATCGGCGCCATAGCGCAGATTGCCGACGGCATTGCGCGGCAGCGTGGGCTCGGGCTCGGGCTCGGGCTCGGGCTCCGGTTCCGACTCGACACCACGAGCGACCGGAGGCTCGGATTCCTGCACATAGGAAGCATCGGCAACCGCGTCGGCATCGGCGCGCTGCGTCTCCACAGGCGCAAGACCGGCAGCAACCAGGTCGTCACGCGTCATCGTGGTGGTGGCGCCAGACAGCGGCTCGTCATCATACAGCTCGAACGTGGCCGGAGAAGGCTGCTCGGAAATCAGCTCGGGAGCCGCAGCCGGCTCGACAGCCGTGTTGGCGACAGCAGGGACTTCCTGACCAGGCTGGATATCGCCGTATGCGGTCTCCATCCGCCCCTCGTCCTCGTAATCGCTAAACTCGTCCTCCACCGGCGCATAGGACTGCTGCTCTTCCATGAACTCGTGGAAGGGCTTGTCCGCGGGAAACTCGTGGGCGCCCTCGAACGGGGCGACGGCATCCATCACGCCAAGCATGGCGGCAACGGAAGACTTGTTGCATACCGAGCCGGAGGTATACGGCAGGATGAACTTGTTGGCAAGAATGGATACCGAATACACCATCGGTACCAACGCGACCACGATACCGATGATCCACAGCACGGTTTTAGCGGCAACGGGCACGGGGAAGAGGCACGCCACGGCGATCAGCGCGGGCACGACCATGGCAAAGGGAAGCAGCTTGACGATGATCGGGCGATAGCTGGCAAACGGTGCCTGGGAGAGAAAATCCGCGCGCGGCGAGTCGTAATGGGCGACCACGACGACGGGGCGGTTGCGCGGCGAGGCGAGCGGTCCCGAAGCCTGATGGTAGGCGATAACGTTTTGGCTCAGACCGCCGTTGCCGAACTGCGACAACATGGGGTGACCCGTACGCTCGAGCACATAGAGAACGGCGCCGAGGAGCGTCAGCACCAAACCGACCAAGCCGACGGACCCGCCGACACCCATGAGAATGGCACCGACAAAGACCAGGATGCCATAGACCGCCTGGGCGATCTTGCCGCCAGAAGATGCGCTGAACTCCTGGATTTCAGGTTGAAATCCGTGATCTCTGAAGATAGTGGCAACGATGTCGGCGGCAGCGCGCTCCTCCTCGCTGCATGCGGGCGTGATCCCCGTGTTCTGCAGGAGATGATTGAGGTACTTTCTGGTATTCGCCATGTGGGCTCCACATCATTGATTCGTATAGTCCAAGCATACCGCTCCCACGGTAAGCCTATATATAGTCGAAAGTATACCCTTACTTATATGCAGGTGCACCACATCGCGCGGACACGGGACCAAACAGCATCGCGACTGCGCATTCCATAGCGGGCCGGGATTCGACTACAATGCAATCCAGACGCACGCGTCGCATGCATGCCGCGGTCCAACGCGCCTTATACCTGCGAAAACAAACCAAGCCATGCATGCGACCACCCATCACGCAAGAAAGGCGAGTACATGGACAGCACACGCCACCCGAGCTCCGGCTGGGATGCAGCCGCGGATGAGGCCGTTGGGTACGACGACTGGGCCCGGCGCATCCTCAACCTGTTCTTCGTCCTCAACGCATCGAAGACGCCAATCAGCACCAGCCACATCATCTTCGACGCCGACCTGGGCTATAACTCGGGAAATCCCGACTCGGACAAACGCAAATTCAAGCGAGACCGCGATGAGCTGGCGCGTTTCGGCGTGCACGTCGTCGAGCACAAAGCTGAGGGCGCGACGGAGAACGAGGAGAGCTCCTGGGTTATCGACCGCACGCAAACCCAGGCCGAACTCGGCATCCTCACCACCGACGACGCCGATATCCTCCTGGCGGCGCTTCGCGACTACGCGGGGCAACCCGGCATCCCGTATCGCAGCGCGCTCATGCACATCATCGCGAAGCTCGACAACGAGGGCGCGGGAGACACAGCTGCTTCGGACGCCGCTGCCAGCGGCGATCCTGTGTTCCAGGCTCTGTGGGCCGCCTTCACGTTGCGGAAGAACGCCGTCTTCACCTACACCGACGCGCAGGGCGCCACCACGAAAAAGCGCTCCATTGATATATGGGGGTTCTTCACCCAGGACGAGTGCATGTACTTCGTCGGATTCGACCACGGCCGCGAGGCCGTGCGCACGTTCCGCGTCGACCGCGTGCGCAGCGTCAACAAACCGGGAAAGGCCTACGCGATCCCCGACGACTTCAACGTGACCGACTACCAGTTCCTGCCCTTCGACCTTGCCGACACCCAGGCCGTTGATGCCTCCTTCACCTTTCCGCAGGGTCTTCCCGCAGCCGAAATCGAGGCGATAACGCATGGTCGCGGATCGCTCGGCGCCGGCAGCGCCGGCGAGCGCACCTGGACCATCCCGGTACGCGACCTGACCGCAGCGGCCTCCTTCGCATTAGGACACGCCGGCACGGGCATGCGCCCGCTGTCGCCCCGCGGGCTCGTCGAAGCATGGAACAACCAGATTGCAAAGGTGGTGGCCGCCCATGACCGCGCATAAGAAAACGCCCGGCGACCTCGTTATCGAAGCCGGCATCAACCTGCTCGAGCTGCTCACAAACGCACCGAACCATCGCGTGTCGCGCGCGCAGGCCGCAACCGCCCTGAACCTCACCGCCGAACAGCTCGCCGACGTGGTCGACTGCGTTTCCACGCTCTCCGATTCCCATTCGGGTGCGCACGCCGCCATCGCCTGCGAGGATGGTGAAATCGCACTGGAAGGCAACGCGGGCCTCGTGGGAACCATCCGCCTCGACCTGGGAGAGAGCACCGTGCTCTCCCACGTGCTCGGACGCCTGAACATCAGCGACGACGTGCGCGAGCGCGCTGCGGACGCGCTGCTTCCCCTGGGCCGCCTCCAGCTCGAGGATTCCACCCTGGGATCGCTGCCGGTCTTTGGGCGGCACTATCAGCCCCTGCACGAAGCGATCAGCGACGGTGTGCGCTGCCGCATCCTGTACCGCTCCGCGCGCGAAGACGCCGCATCGTGGCGCACGATCGATCCCGTTCGCATCTCCACGGAAGCCGACAGCGCTCACCTGATCGCCTGGGACATCGACCGCGATGCGCAGCGCATGTATCGCCTCGATCGCATCGCCCAGGTGGAGCTGACCGACGATTCGGCCGAACCGCACGACATACGGGAAGAGGCCGCATCCGAAAGCGTTGCGAAAAGCGGTGCGGTCGCCACCGTCATCCTCGCCATCGATTGCACCCCCGCTCAACTCGCCTGGACGCAGGGGCTCGAACGGATTTCACTCGACGACGGACGCATCGAACTGCACGTCCCCGTGGCATCTGAGACCTGGCTCTTCGACCGGATCCTATCCAGCGGCGGCGCGGCGGTGCTCGCAAGCCCCGCCGACATGAAAGAGAGGCTCCTCGCATACGCAAGCAGCCTCTCCCGTTAGCATCGTCACTCGTGAGACGAGCGCCACATATGGAGGTACCGACCGACCTGTCCCGCGGCTATCTGCTGATAGCCCGTGGGCAGGGAGGCGAGGAACTTCTTACCGTAGCCCTTGCTCAGCAAGCGGGAATCAGCCAGCACCAGCACGCCCTTATCGGTCGAGGTGCGGATGAGCCTTCCCGCGGCCTGCCGCACCTCAAGGACCGCATCGGGTAGCGCGTAGCGCGCCCAGGCGCGGTCCTCGCGAATGTTGCGCTCGCATGCCAGCGGCTCGGTGGGGCTTGCAAACGGTAGCTTCGGAATCACCACGCAGCGCAGGGTGTCGCCCGACGCATCGAAGCCCTCCCAAAACGCCTTGAGCGCGAATAGCGACGAGGACTCCTCCGAAATGAAATGGTCGCGCAGCTGCTTGGCGCTCGACCCCTTGAGCTGGCAGGCCAACTCAAGGCCATCTCGCGCCAGCTGCGGCTCGACGCGCGCATAGAGCTCTTCCATGTCGCGCCTGTTGGTGAACAGGGTGAGCGTGGAGCCGCCCATCTCGCGATGAACGTCGAGCAGGAGGCGCTCCATGGCGTCGAGGTACGCCTCGCGATTGCGCGGATCCGGAAGGTCGCCCGCCACGACAACAGCCATATTGCGGTCGAAATCGTAACTCGAATCCAGTCGCAGCGTCTTGTGCGAGCCCGCGGACAGTCGGTCGAGGCCCACCGCATGATTGAAATGGGTGAAGTCCTTCGAAACCGTCATGGTTGCCGAAGCGAAGATCGCGCTATGAACCTCGGGGAGCCACTGCTCCGCAAGCGCCTCGCCGATATCCATGCGCTCGGCCGTAAGGGCCTCGCCTCCCGCCCGCAGCCTGCGGTTCACCTGCAGGGAATACACGTAGCGCTCATCGGTGCCGTCCACGATAAGCCGTAGCGCGTCCATCGCTTCCCTCATGCGGCGGGCGCCGTCGGCGACATCCACCACGAATTCCGGCTTTTCGGCACCAACCGTCTCGACAAGCGATGCCAGGTTCTTATGCGCCTGGTCCAGGGCGTCCAACGCCGTATGCGCAACTTCGGCGAATGCGGCCCAGGCCACGCCATCGCGCATCTCGGGACCGATCCACACGTTGGCGTTATCATATCCGCCCGCCGTCCGCTGTCGGCCCGCCAGATCTCGGACGGCCTCGAACAACTCGGCCATGGCCACCGACGCGCGCTGGACGGCAGACGTCGCCTTGGCCGAGATTCCCATGAACAACGTCGCGGCATCGCTGCCCGCAAGCTGGTTTACCAAAGCGCCTAAAGCGCCCGTGCGCTCGTTGCCCAAGCGCTCGAAGAGCAGCCGAGATTCTTCGGCCGAAACGCTCAGCGCCCACTGACGGCGCGCCTCGCGCTCCACAGAGTGCGCCTCATCGATAACCCAATGGCGAATAGGGGGCAAAATCTTGCCGCCGGACGCCACGGCGCGAAAAAGCAGGGAGTGGTTGGTCACCACGACATCGGCGCGCGCAGCACGTCGGCGCGCGCCGTGGACCAGACACTTGTCGGGGAAATACGGGCAGAGCTTGCGCGCGCACTCCCGCGACCCCGTGGTGAGGTCCGCGCGGTTCACGCTCTTCCAGCGAATACCCAGGGCATCCAGGTCGCCCGAAGGGGACTGGCATGCAAATGCGTAGATCACCGCGATGGCCGTCAGCGTGTCGGCGGGATCGCGATCCGTCACGATCTCGCGGGCGCGGGTAAGGCGCTCGAG
>NZ_JADNJJ010000071.1:0-8193 GCF_015554865.1 Collinsella sp. D33t1_170424_A12
CGCGACGCGCAGAATGGATTCGAGCAGATTACTCATAGGGGCCACCGCCTCGGGCACGAAATAATCGACTGCGGGAAACACTACCAGAACGATGGGATGCGCGCATCGTAAGGGGCCGCGTATCGGCAAGCGGCGGCATCGCAATCGCCCGGCGAGCAGATGATGGTCGACGCCGGGCTAAACGAACCAAGCAAAAGGGCGGCCGACGGCGCCCTTGCAGGCGCACCGTCGACCGCCCTTCACGTCGCAGCGGCCCTACGCGAGCCGTCCGAAACGAAACGCGCTCCGCCGAAGCGCTACCCGATCTTCCTGATGCTCGGGATCGACCAGGTGATTCCCGCGAGAATCATCATCGCAGCACCGATGAGCACGAAGCACACGCTCACGCCGATGGCGTCCGCGAACAAGGTCGACGCGACGAGCCCCACGGGCATGGCCCAGCTGCAGACCGCCCCGTACAAGCCGAAGACGCGGCCCATGCACTCGGGGTCGACGCGTTCCTGCATGAGCGCCATCTGCGGCGCACTGTAGAGCGGACTCGACACGCCCATCGCGAACGTGAGGCCCAAGAAAACGACGAGTGCCGAAGGGGGCACGAGGCCGCCCGCGAGCGTAACCGCGCCGAAAAGGGCGATCGCGAGCGTGCACGAGAGCGAACGGTTCTTGAGGCCGCCTGTCGCCCCGATCCAGCCGCTCGCCGCGATCATGCCGACCGAGAACGCGATCTCGGCGATGGCCGACTGCGTTGTAGTGCCCCCGAAATGGTCGAACACCATAAGCGGGAACAACGCGGATATGGGCGAGAACAGCACCGAGAACGCGAAGCCTATCCAGAGCATGGCGAACAGGCCGCGATGGCGCTTGAGCTCGCGGTAGCCACCTGCCGTCTCCGATAGGAAGGCCCGCACCGCATGGCGCGACGCCTCGGCGTTCTCCTCGGGC
Source organism: Collinsella sp. D33t1_170424_A12 (assembly GCF_015554865.1). NCBI lineage: Bacteria > Bacillati > Actinomycetota > Coriobacteriia > Coriobacteriales > Coriobacteriaceae > Collinsella > Collinsella sp. D33t1_170424_A12. The sequence continues at coordinate 943 of NZ_JADNJJ010000071.1, forward strand.
GTGCGACGCTCGGGCGCCGGCGTCTTGATACCGGAGGCCGCCACCGCGATGCTCGCGAGCACCGCGCCGGCCACGTCGAGGGCGATCATGAAGGTCAGGCCGAACGCCGGGTAGATCACCGCGGCGATGGCGTTGCCGATGATGTAGCTGCCCGACTGCATGAACTGCAGCATGCCCGCCAGCTTGCCGAGCGCCTCGGGCGGGCGATGAGCGGCGTGAGCGCGTTGAACGCGGGCGTGTGGAGGGTGCTGCCCAGCGCGCGGACGAACAGCACCGCCGCCACGGCGGCGACGGAAAGGTCGCCCCGAAGCGAGCCAAAGACGAGCGTGAGGCTCACTGCGGCGATGAAGAGGTCGGCGCCGATCATGAGGCGCTTGATGGACGTGCGGTCCACGATGGTGCCCGCGAAGGCGCCGAGGAGCGCCATGGGCAAGAAGGCCGCCAGACTCACGAACGACAGGGCGCTCGCGGAGCCGGTGGTGAGAGTGACGTGCCAGATGAGGCCCATCTGCAAGATGGAGCTCGAGAGCACGGAGAAGAACTCGCCGATCCAGACGATGGCGAGCGAGCGCTTCCAAGAAGCGCGGGGATTCGGTTGTGTCATGGAATAATCCTTTGATGCGATCGGTGGTATGCAGCGAAGTACCGGTCGCTCACGCGACCGTGGCTAGAGCCAGATCCTCATGGAAGCAAGCATGGCGCAGCTCCCCTTTCCAAATCTCGAGGTAAACCTTCAGTCGTGAGTGGAGCTATTATAGGGACTCGCGAGCCGAGATGCAACAGGGAAGCCTCTACGGAGCGTAGATGCTGGGCGCCCGCACCACCTATGCCATGTGAGACGGCACCCGATTTTTCTTGACATGGTTTCAATGTGATATCACAATGCAATCAGCAGTCGCACGGACTGCTCGGGGACTCGCCCCCTCCCCATCGCAATCTGAGGGGCGGCGCCGGGGCCGTCACGCAAACGCCGGCGCAGTCGTGAAAGGAACTCACATGAGCGTGGAAAAGCAACTCAAGGCCAAGTCGGGCTACGGCATGCTCGCCGCCGTCATCGCGGCGCTGCTCGGCATCGTCGGCCTCTTCATATGGAGCGTCACCGGCATCGCCGGCACGCCGGACGGCGTCGACGCGCCGGCCGCCTACGGCTGGGGCATGGGGCTCAGCATCCTCGCGTTCTGCTTCTGGTTCCTGCCGCTGAACGGCTTCTTCTCGCTGCAGCCCGGCCAGGCGCGCGTGTGCATCCTCTTCGGCAAGTACGTGGGCACCGTGCGCGACGAGGGCTTCTTCTGGGCGAACCCGTTCTACAGCAAGAGCATGGGGGCCACCGCCAACTTCGGCGAGATGCTCGAGCTCGAGATGAGCGACTCGAAGGCCGCCAAGGCCGCCGCGCAAAAGGCCGCCAAGGGCAACCCCACCACCATCTCCACCCGCGTGCGCACCCTGAACGGCGAGCGCCTGAAGGTCAACGACAAGATGGGCAACCCCATCGAGATCGCGACCGTCGTGGTGTGGCACGTGGCCGACACCGCCAAAGCCCTGTTCGACGTCGACGATTACCAGAGCTACGTGGCCATGCAGGCCGAGACGGCACTGCGCCACGTGGCCAGCGTGTACGCCTACGACCACCTGGAGGACGAGTCCGACGCCTCCGGCGCCATCACGCTGCGCGCCAACGTCGAGGAAGTCTCCGAGGCCCTGCGCCGCGAGCTGGCGATGCGCCTGGCGCCCGCCGGCGTCGAGGTCGACGACGCCCGGCTCGGGCGCCTCGCCTACTCCCCCGAGATCGCCCAGGCGATGCTGCGCCGCCAGCAGGCCGAGGCCGTCATCGCCGCGCGCAAGAAGATCGTCGAGGGCGCCGTCTCCATGGTCGACATGGCCGTGAAGGAGATGGCCGCCGGCGGCACCATCGATCTTGACGACGAGCGCCGCACGCAGATGGCCACCAACCTCATGGTGGTGCTCTGTGGCGAGTCCGAGGCGCACCCGGTGCTGAACGCAGGTTCTCTGTACTAGAGCCCCGCTCGATACCGCACGTCCCCCGCATTTGATACGCTGGTACCGTTCCCGGCACGCCGCACCCCACCCCGATAAGAAAGCACGCCATGGCACGCAAGCAATACCCCCTCCGCATAGATCCCGCCGTATGGGAAGCGGTCCAGCGCTGGGCGGACGACGAGATGCGCAGCGCCAACGGCCAGGTGGAGTGGATCTTGCGCGACGCCCTCAAGCGCGCGGGGAGACTGCCCCGGAAGCGCGGCAGCTCCGATGGCGACACGGCGGACGGAACCGAGCGATAACCTCGCAACCACTACCGAATCCCCCTGAGAGCATCGAGCTTTCGGGGGGATTCTCGTTCCTAAAAGACGATAATGGACAAACTGAAGCAAATTGCAGACAAGGAGGCCTGCATGGCCGCGCGCATCCTGGTCGTCGAGGACGACGCCGATATCAACGAGATCATCTCAGCCCAGCTCGCACGGCGCGGGCATTCCTGCGTGCAGGCGTTCTCGGGATCCGAGGCCCTCATGCGGCTCGACTGCCGCGGCGAGACGCTGCCCTACGACCTCGTCATATGCGACCTGATGCTCCCCGGAGCGACGGGAGAGCAGCTCATCGATACCGTGCGGCGAGCCGACCCCGACCTACCCGTGATCGTCATCTCCGCGAGGACCTCGACCGCGGACCGCGTGGAGCTGCTCAGGCTCGGGGCCGACGACTACCTCACCAAGCCCTTCGACCTCGACGAGCTCGCGGCGCGCGTCGAGGTGCAGCTTCGCCATCGATCGAAGCGCCATCGACCGCAGGAGGCCGGCGACGGTGCGCCGCACAGCGAGCACGGCGGCGCGCTCGCGTTTCGAGACTGGATGCTCGACCCGTCCTCGCGCGCCTTCTCCGTGGCGGGCTCCCCGGTCCAACTCACCCGCATCGAGTTCAACCTCCTCGAGACCCTGATGCGCCAACCCAGGCGCGCCTTCTCGAAGCAGGAGCTCTTCGAGGCCGCTTGGGGCGAGCCCTACGCCGGCGACGACAACACGGTAACGGTCCACGTCTCCAATATCCGCGCCAAGCTCAAGGCATCGGGTACCGACGCCTACATCAAGACGATCTGGGGTATCGGCTTCAAACTCGACGAGGGCGAGCGCTAGCCCGCCGAGGCGGACTTTACCCTTTCTTTAGGTTTGCTTCGGACTTTATCAAGAGATGGGTCGCATCCTTGTAAACAAGTTGATGCTGGACTGCAAGGAGGCACCATGAACATCATCGAGACCCGCGCGCTCTCGCGCTCCTATGGAAAGCGACGCGCCGTCGATAACCTCGACATGCACGTCGCCGCCGGCGAGATCTACGGATTCGTAGGCAAGAACGGCGCGGGCAAGTCGACCGCGATGAAGATGATCGCGGGGCTCGTCAACCCGTCCTCTGGATCGATCGAGCTCTTCGGAACGCAGCCCCGGGCGCAGCGCTCGGGCCAGGAATTCTCCCGCGTCGGCGCGCTCATCGAGGATCCCGGCATCCTGCCCACCTTCTCCGCCCTCGAGAACCTCATGTGCAAGGCGATCGCCATCGGGGTCGTCCGCCCGGACGCCCACTGCCGGGAGCTGCTCGAACTCGTCGGACTCGACGACACGGGGGCCACGCGCGTCAAGAAGTTCTCCCTGGGCATGAAGCAGCGCCTGGGCCTCGCGCTCGCGCTCGTGGGCGGACCGGACCTGCTCCTGCTCGACGAGCCCTTCAACGGCCTCGACCCCGAGTCGACGAGGAAGATGCGAAACGCCCTCGTGCGGCTCAATCGGGAGCGCGGCGTGACCATGGTCATCTCGAGCCACGTGCTCGACCAGCTCGACCGCATGGCGACGAGCTTCGGCGTGATCCGATCGGGCCACATGGTCCGCGAGCTCTCCGTGGACGAGCTGCACCAGGAATGCGGCAGTTCGATCCGCGTGAGAACGAGCGACCCCGCTCGCGCGCTCGCGATCCTGGAGGAGGAGCTGCCCGGGGCGGCCCTGCGAGCAGAGCCGGACGGCTCGATCATCGCCAGTGCGCCGGCCCGACACGCCGCCGCGCGCTTCGGCGGCGCCGCCGCCGACCCGGCGTCGAACGCGACGCCTTCCCCGGAGGACATAGCGAGGACGCTCACCGACCACGGCCAGCTCATCCTGGAGCTCGCCCACGTCGAACGCGACATCGAGGAGTACTTCGTGGAGCTGATGGGCGGAGCGGATGCGTAGTCTGCCGCTCCTCGGTGCCACTGCAACCCGGCTCGTACCGGGTGAAGCCGTTCCCTCCCTGCTGGGACCGCTCGCCCATGCGCGCATCGCGCTGCCGAACCTAGGGCAGATCGCGCCCGCCATCAACCTCCTGATCGACATCGCGCTCGCCGCGCTCCTCTGCTACATCCTCCTCACCTCCCGGAAAGGAAGGTAAACCATGCTGAACCTCATTCGAGCCGACATCTACCGCTGCACGCGCATCCGCGGATTCCGCGGTCCCCTGTGGCAATATCTCTCCGTCCTGCTCGGCGTCGCGATCCTCGAGGTCGGGCTCGACGCCTTCGTCATCTCGCAAGGAGGCGGCGGGCTCATGGCGCTCGATCCCCGACGGGACCTCGCCACCCCATCCATCTTCCTCGGCCCCGCCCTGCTCGGAAGCGTCTCGCTCGTCGGCATAGCGAGCACCTTCGGAATGATCGAGTACCTGTTCACGGACCTCAACGATGGATTCATCAAGTCCCTGACCTCATCGCTTCGCGGACGCTTCTCCTACTTCCTGGAGAAGGCGGCCTTCGCGGGCATCTGGTCCGCGATCATGGTCGCAGCCGGCGCGGTCTTCCATCTCCTCTGCGCCTGGCTGCTACTCGCCCTGCCCCTGGGCGTCACCTTCGCGGGCCTCGACGGCGTCGGCGAGTTCGGGATCTGGCTTGCGGGCATCTGGCTGGCAACCTGGGCGCTCACCGTCATCTCCATGGCATGCACCCTGCTCCTCCGCAAGAAGCTTCCCACGTACGTCTTCGCCTTCACCCTGGTCATGGGCGTCGTCCCCATGCTCGTCGCCACCGCCGCCCTGCTTGCGGGGCAGTCGCAGGCCGTCGCGCCGATCGCGCCGGCGCTGAACGCCATCGCCACATGGATGCCCAGCACGGTCCTGGAGGTGCTCGGATACGGTGCCGCCGGCATCCTCGAGCCCGCGTCCTCCATGCCCCTCGCCGAGGCCCCCATGACCTGGCTGTGCTCCATCTTCGGGTCGGGCCCCTCCCTACCGGTCGTCGGGCCCTTGCCAGTCGGCGCATGGGCCGTGCTCGTGGGCGTGCTCTGGGTCGCTGCGGGCAGCGCGCTGTTCGTCCTCGTAGCCCGTCGACGCGGTATCTAACCGCCAGCTGAAGCACATCATCGAACCACCTCCCCTACCCGGATGACGGGAGGGGAGGTTCACGGATTTGGAGGCAACCATGTCCCCTGGAGCACTCGCCGTACTCATGCTCGCAATCGGCGTCCTCGCGGGCGCGCTCATCACGACCGCGGCGTATGCGCCCGAGTTACGTCGGATCGCGCGATTGCTCGACGCGAGGCTGAACGGCGGTGCGTCCGCCAACGCGCGCGTCACCATCGGCTCGCGCGCCCCGGGAATCGCAGAGCTCGCCGAGGCGATCAATGGGGAGCTCGACCGCACCATGCAGGCGCATGTTGCCAGCATGCGGGCCCAGCGGGACTTCCAGCGCGACCTCTCCGCGCTCTCGCACGACATACGGACCCCGCTCACGGGGGCGAAGGGCTATCTGCAGCTCGCCGTCGATGAGCCGGACCCAGAGCTGGAACGGCGACGCATCGACGCTGCGGTCGAGCGCATCGACCGAACCTCCGAGCTTCTCGACGCGCTCTTCTCCTACACCAAGGCGAGCGACCCCGACCTCGCGCTCGACACAGAACCCGTCGACCTGCGCGAGGTCGTCGAGCAATGCCTGCTCGGGCACTATCCGGATTTCGAGCGCCTCGGATGGGAGCCGGTCGTGTCGGGAGCGGATGCGCCGCGCGTCGTGGAGGCCAACCGGCAGGCGCTGGAGCGCATCGTGGAGAACCTCGTCTCGAACGCCCTGCGACACGGATCGAGCGCGCCGAGGATCACCCTTTCCGACGAGTCCGAACGCCCCGTCCTCAGGATCGAGAACCGCGTCGAGCGCCCCGAGGCGATCGACGTCGAGCACCTCTTCGACCGTTTCTACCGCGCGGACGCCGCGCGGCAGGCCGGCGGGTCGGGACTCGGGCTCGCGACCGCCGCGAAGCTCGCCGCGGCCATGGACATGTCACTCGGGGCACGGCTCGACAGGGGGCGACTCACCATCGAGTTGCGATAGCCATCGAACGGCAAAACGGACGGCTTCGCATCCATCCGCCGATACCATCGCCCCCATTTTCGGCTCCCCATGCCAGAATGGGGGCGATTCCCGTTTAGGAGGTGCTCCATGAACGCCACCGCGCGCACGTCCCTCATCGCATCGCTCGCAACCGTCGGCGCCTGCTGGGCGGTCCCCGCCCTCCTGGTAAGCGCCGTCCCGCCCGATGCGGGCATGATTGCCATGATGGCGCTGATCTACCTCGCGCTCCCCGCAACGGCGGCCTGCCTCGGACAGCTCGCCGCGAGCTCTGCGAGGACGCTCTTCTGGATACCCGCGGCGCTCGGGATCGCCTTCGCACTCTTGTTCCCCCTCGCGATCGAGGGCAGCCAGGATCTCGCATTTCATGGCATCGTCTGTGCCGCGATCGGCTACGCCGCCATGGGCATGCGCGCCTGGATGACGCATGGACGCGGCTCTCACCCCCGAAGTGAGTGAAAAAATCTAGACGCCTCGGAGACACCGTACATTCACTTGGAATAGAGCACTATACGCCCAGTTGAGCACTGCATTGTAGTGGAGCATACATTCGACTCTCAAAATAATCACTCACTTCGAGGGAGAGGGCTCCACGCAATCAGAAAAACCCACTCACTTCGAAGGGGAGGGCGCCGCACAATCGAGCACGAAACACGATGTGCCCGATGCAAGGACACCCGATCCCATACGCCACCGTTTCTCGCTTTATCCCGTCCAGAGCTTCATTACCGCAGGTAGAGATGGTGTAAAACAGTTTTTACAGCAGCTGGCGGACCTTGCCGCATATGATGTACAACAGATTCGATAGCGCCCGCGGCATATCCGCGAGACGCTCCCCCACGACCGGGAGGTGACGATGGACATCAGCAACCAGATCAAGA
>NZ_JADNJJ010000072.1:0-2884 GCF_015554865.1 Collinsella sp. D33t1_170424_A12
TTCCCGCAGTCGATTATTTCGTGCCCGAGGCGGTGGCCCCTATGAGTAATCTGCTCGAATCCATTCTGCGCGTCGCGATGACCGTGTTCATCGTCGGCCCGCTCATCGCATGGGTCGCCCGCCGCGGCGCGCGCGAGCGCAGCGAGGCGACGGACAGCCTCGATTGCTTTACCGTCCGCATGCCCGCCGTCATCCGGGTGATCCTCGCCTGCTGCGCGGTCGCATTCGAGCTGCTCATGCTCGCCGTCTATGTATGGCAGGGCGTCTCGCTGGGAGAGTGGGACCACGAGCTCGTGTGGTTCGGCCACGCCATGGCGCTCGCCGGCATGTCCATATGGGTCCTGCTGAGCATCCCGCGCCTCGATGTCGACGGCGACCGGATCGCGTCGCGCAACGTTTTCGGCGCGCGCAGGGAGACGACTTTCTCCAACATCACCCGAGCGACGCTGCATGCGCAGATGATGAGGATCGACCTGTATGAGGGCGAGCGGAAGTTCTGCTCGATCAGCCTCGAGGGCGTGTGCTCGCTCAACTTGATCGCGCGTCTCGAGGAGGAGGGCATCGAGATCTCCGACGCCGTCGAGCGTCCCATGACCAAGGCGGGGCTTTGCTGGACGGCCATCAAGCCGCTCACGATCGTGTTCAACGGCATGGCGCTCGTCTTCTCGCTCGTGATCGCGTTCATGGCGTTCTTCACCGACGAGGGCATGCGCCTGCTCGTGCTCGTCCCGTTCCTGTTCCTGTTCATAGGGGTCGCGCTGCCCCTGTTCATGCTCAGCATGCCGACCCGCGGCATCCTCGAGATCGGAAGGCAGGAACGCGAGCTCGGTTTCTCCTTCGCCGAGGAGATGGCGGGCCGTGGGGCGACGGGCACCTCGCTCGTGGACGATGACTGGTTCATCGAGATCAGCAACGCTCGCGTGGTGGCATTCCGCCGCGACTACCTCAAGAAGGTCGCGGCGTATGAGGGGAGCGAGAGCGGCGACCGTTGCGCGGTCACGGCCGTGGACGGCCGCAAGTTCAAGGTCTACGCCGCCGGGAGCACCCTGGAGGACCTGCGCACGTGGTTCAAAGAGGGCGCACGGTCCCGATCGGCCATCGATCGCGCCGAGGATTCGCTCGAGGCGATCGGCTAAGGGCTGCATGAACCTGACCTGTGAGTGCTGGGACGAGACCGTTGGCAGGAATTGCCGATTTTGAGTCTTTTTGCACGCATGAATGGCCGATGTATAACGACAAGGGTGCCGTGCGAGGATATTCGGCATGTTCTCAGCGATGGATTCATGGACAGGTGTAAGCGTTTCCGGTTGCTGGTAGCGCGATTGGATGCGACGCGTTTTGGCGGGGCTGTTGTCTCATGCGGTGAGGTGACTCAAAATGTGCAAATAATGCCAGCGGTCTACGAAAGAGTCATCGGAATTAGCAATAAGCGACATCTGTAATTTATCTGTATGCACTTTAGATGCAGTTCTATGCAATCTATGTAGCGTTGCGTGTTTTCCTCATCAACCTGAATTATGTAATGGCATGAGGTAATAATCTAAAGGTCATTAACGGGGTTACCTACCGATGGTGCAATGGACCGGACTGGAGGCTTGCTGTGGCAACAGAAGAGCAGGTGACGGAGATGATCCGCCTGGCGGAACGCGTTCACTCCTCGGAGGCGTTTCGCTGCATGGATGAGGCGAACGCGGGAATCGGCGGCACGATGCGCATGCTGGCCGAAGCGCGCAAGTCGGGTACGGTCGTCACCGCCGGCGCCATCGCGGAGAAACTCGGCGTGTCTACGCCGCGTGTAGCGGCCCTGCTCAAGCGCCTGGAGTCTAAGGGCTTGATCGCGCGCCGCCGCAGCGCGGTGGATGCGCGGGTGACGGAGGTCGTCCTTACCAAAGAGGGCGCTGCGCGCGTGGAGACGTTCAGAAGCGAGGTGCGGGCCCAGGTCGCTATGTTGATCGACGAGCTCGGCGAGGAGCGCTTGCGCGAGTTCTTCATAACCGCATCGGAGATCCGCGCCCGCCTGCGTCCTCCTACCATGCAGATCTAGGACGCGCCGCTATCGGGGGCGCCGACGGGGATCCACGGCTGATGCCCCAGCGCGCCGAATCGGAGGCGGGGGCCGGTCGCTCGGGGTGCTCGAAGCGGTCCGGCGGGCTTGATCGCCGCCGCACCCGCGGCGTTCCGCCAATTTCCCCTGAACTACGAGCGATTCCGATGTAGATCGTGTTTATAAATACCTTATGGGGTTAGATAAGGAGAGATGTCGTTGTTTAAGCTATTTCGAAATCTGACGAAACGGGAATGGGGGTTGGCCGGCCTGGCATTGGCGTTCATCGTCGTGCAGGTTTGGCTGGACCTCAAGTCCCCGGAGTACATGGCCGAGATCACGCGGCTCGTGCAGGTCGAGGGGTCGACCATGCCGCAGATTCTCGCCGCGGGCGGCAAGATGCTCGGCTGCTCGCTCGGCAGCCTGCTTGCGGCGGTGGCAACGGCGGTGTGCTCCGCTCGCATCGCCACCGGGTTCGCGGGCACCGTTCGCTCGAAGCTTTTTGCAAAGGTGCAATCGTTTTCCATGGAGGAGATCGGGCGCTTTTCCACGCCGAGCCTCATCACGCGTTCCACGAACGATGTCATGCAGGTCCAGATGCTCATCGTGATGGGTTTGCAAATGCTCATCAAGGCCCCCATCACCGCGGCGTGGGCGATCACCAAGATCGCCGGCAAGCGATGGGAGTGGACCGTCGCCACCGGCGTCTCCATCGTGGTGCTGCTCCTCGTGGTCGCCGTGTGCCTCGTGATCGCAACGCCGCGCTTCCGTCGCATGCAGCGCCTTACCGACGACCTCAATCGCGTCTCGCGCGAGAACCTGTCCGGCCTGTCCGTTATC
>NZ_JADNJJ010000073.1:0-7748 GCF_015554865.1 Collinsella sp. D33t1_170424_A12
AGCATCGTCGGCACACTCAGCCAATCAGGAAGATACGAGACGACGACGCCCTTGGGCAGGCCGGTCTCGACGCCGTGGGTCCAGCCATCGCGGTAGATCTGCTGGACCTCGAGCTGTCCGGACACCTCGTCGAGCAGCTCGGTGAGCACCCATTCGATGAGCGCGCGCTCATCCTCGGGGTTGCCGTAGTCGCTCTCGCGACATGCCTGCTTTGCGATATCGCCCGCCTGGGGCAGCAGGCGCTCGCGAAGGCCGTGCAAAAACGTGCAGACGAGCGGGCCGCCCAGCCCTTCAAGCACGCCCTGGGATTCCTCGGCGTGCTCGAGCAGGATGCGCGCTTCCTGAATGGATAGAAGATCGTTATCGATCAGCGGCATGGGACGCGCCCCCTTAGTACGGCAGCAGGTTCTCTACGCAGTAGCGCTGCGTGATCTTCTTCAGATCGGGATGCGGACGGGGGATGACCACGGAGCTGTAGACCTCCGCGCCCATCTCGCCCACGGCGGCCACGCCGGCCTCGACCGCAGCCTCCACGGCCGCCACGTCGCCCTCGACCAGAATCGAGATGTAGCCCGATGCGGTGTTCTCGTAGCCGATGAGCGTCACGTCGCCGGCCTTGCACATGGCGTCGGCCGCCTCGAGGACGAAGACCAGGCCAAAGGTCTCGATGGCGCCAAGCGCTCCGGAATAACCCTGTGTCATGGCTTCCTCCTAGAAATCGACGTCGTGTACGGAGACCACGTCGCCCACGGCGGGCACGGGTCGCTTCATAACGTTTTGGGCCGTCAGCTTGCCGATGGACTTGGCTGCCTCGGCGCCGGCCTTGACGGCCGCCTCGCACGCGGCCACGTCGCCGCGGACGATCACCGTGACCAGCGTGGAACCAACGTTCTCGTAGCTGATCAGCTCGGTGTCGCCGGCCTTGAGCATGGCGTCGGCGGCGAGGAGCGCGGGGACCATGCCGATGGTCTCGATAAGGCCGATAGCCTGTTCTCCCTGATAGCGCATGGGTCCTCCCCTTCCTACTTGATGTACGAGTTGATGGACTGCTTCTGCTCGTCGGTGGCGCGGTAGTACACCAGCAGCTCGTCCTTATCGTCGAGGTCAATGCGCGCCTCCTCGATCAGACCGTTCTTCTCGGCCGTCATGAGGGCGGAGGTCATCTCCTCGCGGGTAAAGGCGCGACGGTTGGAGTACTCGCCCTTCAGGGCATCCATAACGTCGTCGACGCTGGCTTCGTCCACCGTGGTGAAGTACTTCAGCATTGCGTAGTTCAGCGGACGCGACATGCTACGCCTCCTTCTTCTTGAGGAAGTCCAACGGGTTCACGGCGATGACGGTGATGCCCGCCACCATTACGAGCGCGGCGATCCATGCCACCGCGGGCAGGGCGAAGCCATCGATGCCCATGATCAGGCCGATGATGATCCAGCTGCACAGCGGGACGAAGAACGAATACGTGCCGTTGCAGGCCATGCCCAGCGCGGTGCCGCACATGGAGTTGCCGCGATACCAGTTTGAGAACGAGGTATAGGCGAAGAAGCCGGATGCGACGAAGAAGAACACCGAGGGAAGGTCGACGAAGGCCTGGCCCACGCACTGGTAGGTGGTGGCGATGTCGCCGCCGCCGAACAGCGTGAGCAAGGGCAGGATCACGATGAGGTTCACGGAACCGGACGTGACCTGACGGATGGTGATGCCGATCTGCGGGTCGATCATGGAGGTGCCGAAGCCGCCGATGCAGCCCTCGATACCCCAGCCGAGCGCGGCGATGAAGGCGAGGATGAGGCCGGGGACGACGCCCGGGCCGAGCGCGCCGGTAAGGCCGGTGAAGCCGATCATGCCGCTCGCGAAGACGCAGATGAGGATGCCGAAGATCACGCGGGGACCCATGGGCTGCTTAAACAGGAAACGCGAGAGGATGGCGCCGATCGCCGGGCAGAGGGCGGCGATGGGGGTGACGATGGGGCCCGCCATGGACAGCGCGATAACATAGGCGGCGCCTGCGATGGGGCCGCCCACCAGCGCCGCGGCAACCATGATGATGCCCGGCTTGGAGCGGAACGTCTGGACGAAGTCGCCCAACTTGCCCTGCTTGGCGGTCAGCAGAAGAGCCCATACGGCGCTGAAGAGGTCGTTGAGGGCCGTGGCGATGGTGGGGAGAATGAAGACCACCAGGAAGCTGCTCGCCTCCAGCGTGCCCATCCAGTCGGCCCATACGCCCTGAGTCTGGGCGGCCATGATGAACGCCGAGTACAAACCGTAGGTGATGCCGGAATACAGCGCGATCATGAGACCCTTCTTGAGGAAGCTCTGATCGAGCCTCTTCTTCTTTTCCAGGGCAAGCTCATGGCGCGCATTCGCGGTTGCCGCTCCTTGCATACCTTCCTCCTAACTGTAGGGAGTTACATAAGACCTGTACTTCCAAACTCTATGAATTGCCGTAATGGAAGGGTCTAGAAACCGCCGTCGCCTAAGCGGCGGGCGGCCGAAAAGGGTATGCGAACGCAGCGCATGGCACCGCGAGCGGCATTCTTTTCACGTTGTGCGGCAGTCGGCACGGGCGAACGGTCGCAATCCGCTTGCCAACGGTTATTTATAACGACAGCCGTCTTTTTGCATATCCGGATGCCCCCTGCAGATGCGGCAACTAATCCCACCAGAGCTATGGTATTTGCCATCTACCTTGTGATTTGATGTGCCGCATGCCCCGTATCCGGTCCGATGCGACGAAGTGGCCGCGGCTTTGCTCTGCGCGGCCTGCATAAGCACTCCGGCAAACCTTTTCGCTACGTAACTGTTTGCCATACGCACCAGACGGCCGAGGCGCGGCGGCGTCGCGAAACCCGCGAAGCGTGCGATGCCCTGCCTGCGCTCCTCGTGACTCCGCGTACCGCATGCGCGCCCCGCGCGCCATCGCTCCGTGCACGCCCTCGCTCCGCTCGCGCTATCGAACGCGCACGCGCGCCGCACGCCCCATCGACCCTCGAAACGCAAGCAGCCCCGCAGGCGCCGCTTATCGCGGGCCTGCGGGGCTGTATATCTGCTTGTGTGGGAAACCTCGGAACCGGTCGTCCGCTTCCCCACTCCCTACTCCGTCGATGGACGGACGGCCTCATACGGGCCTCGGGCACTTGTATCGAGAACGAAGCCCTTACAGCTCGGTAACCTCGATGGCGTTGTAGACCTCGTCCCACTTCTCGATAACGAGATGACCGGTCTGCGGGTCCATGGCATTCAGCTTGCCGCAGGTATTGCCGGTCTTCAGAACGGTCACGGGATCGGCGCCCGCAGCGATAGCATGCGCGAAGCCGGCGATCGTAGAGTCACCGGAACCCGTAGCGTTGACGGCGGGAATAGGCGGCACGACGGCGCGGTACACCTTGCCGTCATGGAAACCGAAAGAGCCGGCGGACCCCATGGACACGACGACCCAGGGAATACCCTGGAAGCGCTCGTCGGCCTGCAACGCAGCCGCAAGATCGACAACCTGGTCGGGCGTATAGCTCGTACCAAGCAGCGCGTTGATCTCGGTGAGGTTGGGCTTCACGAGCGTGGGCTCATACGAGCTCTCGAGCGCGGCATTGAGCGCGGCACCCGACGTATCGAGCAGCAGCGGCACGCCGGCATCCGTGGCCAGGGCCAGCAGCTCGACGTAATACTCGGCGGGAACGCCCTTGGGCAGCGAGCCGGAGATGGTCACGCAATCGGCCTGCTTGACGAGCTCCTCGAACTTCGCGGTAAAGGCGGCGAGCTCGTCGGCAGAGACCTCGGGGCCGCTCTCGAGCAGCTCGGTCTGGTTGCCCTCATGCAGGATGTTCAGGCAGATGCGCGTCTCGCCCGCGATGGGGGTGAAGTCGTGCTTGATGCCGTCGGCGTCCATCAGCTCGCCCATGAAGGCGCCCATGTGGCCGCCCAGCAGGCCGGTTGCCACGACGTCGTCACCCAGCTGCGTGAGGACGCGCGAAACGTTGAGACCCTTACCGCCCGCGGTCTTCTTGGGCGAGACGCGGTTCACGTCGTCGATGACCAGCTTATCAAGCTGATAGGCGGTATCGATGGCAGGGTTCATGGTAACGGTGAGAATCATTGTTCGATTCCTTTCGTCGAATCGTTCTCCCAATAACGCGGGCATGCGGCGTATCGTCACCCGCGGTTCTTCCCGATGGTTCGGCGCTACAGCACCTCGATGCTAAAGCCGCGCACCACGGTCTCGCCCGGATGGGCAACGAGGCATCCGCGCTTATGCTCGAACACATCGTCCTCATCGGAGCAGGTCGACAGACCACCCCAGGGCTCGATGGCAACGAAATCGCCCTCGGGCTTGCTCCACACGATCAGATACGGCATGTCGTCGAACCGGACGCGTATGCCCTTCTCCTCATCGTTCTTCACCAGCTCGACCACGCGGCTCTCTAGCACGTCGAAAATGGTCTCGGCGAAGTCGAACAGCTCGTGCGTCAACGGCAGCTCTCGCCCGACCATGGGGTTGGGCACGCGACCCTCTACGTCGATCAAGCCGGTGTCGGGCACAGCGCAGCACAGCTCGTCGGCCTCATCGGCCTCGAACCGCAGCTTGTACTCGCTGTAGGACTCGCCCTCGTCGAGCGGGCAGGCGAAACCGGGATGGCCGCCGATGAAGAAGGGCATGTCCTCGCTACCGGTATTGGTGACCTCGTAGGACGCGTTCAAGCGCTTGCCTTCGATGGCATAGCGGGCAACGAGCTCGAACGGGAACGGATACTGCTCGAGCAGCTCGGGCTTGCTGGCAAGTCGGTACGCGCAGGTCGCATCCTGCGCGTCGATCAGCTCGAACTCCTGCTTGCGTGCGAAGCCATGGCGCGCCAGCTCGATTCGCTTGCCCGAGGCCGTAACCGCGGCGCCGTCGCGCAGACCACCGCAGATGGGGAAGCAGATAGGCGCCTGACCGCTCCATACAGCAGGATCGCCCTGCCAGAGATACTCGCGACCGTTCGCCCTCAGAGAGGTAAACGAGCCGCCGGCGCTCGTCAGCGCAACCGTGAGCTCGCCGTTGGTAAGGACGTGTTCCAATGCAATCTCCTTCGTGCATCCTGGGGAGCGGCGCATCGCGGTCGCGAAGACCGGCGGCGCCGCTCATTCCATGCAGATGCGTTACGCGCGATACACGGACTCGCCGGCCAGGTACGTCTCGACGAGCGTCATATCGTCCTCGAGAACGACGAAGTCGGCGTTGCGACCCGGACGGATGGAACCGCACTCGTCGGCGATATCGTTGGCCTCGGCGGGCGCCTGGGTGGCCATGTAGACAGCCTCCTGCTTGGTGGCGATGCCCCACTCGACGACGTTCTTCACCGCATCCTTCATGTTGAGGATGGAGCCCGCGAGCGAGCCGCCGTCCTTCAGGCGCGCGGTGCCCCCGGCGACCACGACGGGAAGCTCACCCAGGAAGTAGTCGCCTTCCGGCATACCGCCGGCGCACATGCAGTCGGTGATAAGCGCGACGTGCTCGTGGCCCTTGGCATTCATAACGATGCCGGCGGAGATGGGATTCACATGATGGCCGTCGCAGATGAGCTCGGAATAGGACTTGTCCTGGCTGGACAGCGCGGCACCGACCATGCCGGGCTCACGATGGTGCAGGCCGCTCATGCCGTTGTAGGTGTGCACGAAGACCTTGGCACCGGCATCGAGGCAGGCCTGGGCCTGCTCGCAGGTGGCGGCGGAGTGACCGAGCGCCACGACGACGCCGGAGGCGACGGCCTGGGCGGTGAACTCGGCGGCACCGTCGTACTCGGGAGCCACGGCGACCTTCTTGACGAGACCGTGGGCGGCGTTCTGCCAGCTCTCAAGTTTGTCCATCGTAGGAGCAGAGAGATAGGCGGGGTTCTGGGCGCCCTTGTACTTCTCGGTGAAGAAGGGGCCCTCGAGGAAGATGCCGTGGATACGGGCGTGCGGCGTATCGTCGCCGGCCTCTACGTACTCGGCCACGCTAACACACGCCTTCTCGAGCTGCTCCGTGCTTGCGGTCAGCGTGGTGGGAAGGTAGCTGGTAACGCCGTTGCGCAGGATGCCGCGAGAAACGGCGGCAACGCTCTCGGCCTTGCAGTCCATGATGTCGTGGTTGTCGAACCCGTGGATGTGGGTGTCAACGTAACCGGGAGCGATCTGCTTGCCGCTGTAGTCCACGATATCGCAGTCGGGCTTATCGGTTACATAGGCTCCGAAGACGCCGTCCTCGACCATGAGGTAGCCACCGCGCGCCACGCGCGTGGGAAGATAGAACGCATCGGCCTTGATTGCATAGGTGCTCATACCAGTCTCCTTAAGACAGTTGGTGCAATTGAGTCTCTATATACCCAAAAGGCGCCCGCCCGTCCAAGCAGACCGGGCGGGCGCCTATCAAGCGAGGATTGTTGATCGGAATAGATCAGAAATCACGCACAGAGGCAGAAAATTAGGCCTCGAACGGGTGAATGGTAACACCCTTGACCACGCGGTTCACGGTACCGGTGGGCGACGGGGTGTCGGGGGTGTTGCCCACGCGGACGGAGTTGAGCAGGGAGACGACCTGGGCGAACATCACGAAGGGAAGCGCCAGATAGCCCTCGGGCAGAGCCTCGCGGCCGGCGAAGGTGAAGGAAGCACCCTCGAAGGACGGGGCCATATCCTGCTGGATGGCGAAGGTCTTCTGGGCGATCTCGTCGCCGTTGATCTCGTTGAGGATGTCAAGATCGTACTTACGGGTGTACTCGTCGTTGTTCATGAAGACGAAGACGAGGGTCTTGTCGTCGACGAAGGACTTCGGTCCGTGACGGTAGCCCATGCAGGAATCCCAAGAGGTGGCAACCAGGCCGTGAGCAAGCTCGAGGATCTTAAGCTGAGCCTCCTGAGCCAGGCCAACGAAGGAACCGGAACCCAGGTAGGTGACGCGGTTGAAGTCGCCGGACAGAACGTCGGCGATCTCGGCCTCGCGCTCGATGACCTCGGCACCCATCTCGGCAGCCTGCTTGACCCAGGCCTCCTTGGTGTCGAAATCAGCGGAGTCGAAGATAAGGGTGGAGAGCAGCGTCATGCAGCTATAGGAGCCGGTCATGGCGAAGCCCTTGTCGTTGGCGCGCGGGATGAGCAGCGTGAGCTGATCGGCATCGCCCTCGGACTCGACGGCAAGCTTGCCCTCGGGAGCGCAGGTGATGTTGATGAACTTGACGTTCTTCACGAAGGTCTTGGCAACCTGGACGGCGGCAAGGGACTCGGGGCTGTTGCCGGAGCGGGCGAAAGACACCAGAACCATGGGCTCGTCAGGGTTCAGGAAATCGCGCGGAGCGGAAACGATGTCCGTGGTAGCGATGGGCTTGAAGTCATACAGCGCGGTATCGCCGGCATGGCGCAGATACGGAGCGCAGGTATCGCCGACGTAATCGGAGGTGCCAGCACCGGTGAAGACGACGGACAGACGGCCCTCGCCCATGGCGCGAGCCTCGGCCAGGAACGCATCGATAGCGTCCTTGTTCTCCTTGTAGATGTTGAGGGTGTCCAGCCACAGCTCGGGCTGCTGCTTAATCTCACCGGCGGTGATGTCGGCGCCGAGGGCCTTCAGGCTCTCAAGATCCTTCTCGAACATTGACAATACCTCTCTTTCACAGTAGGCCAACTACCTTGTAGTATATGCCTGCATTGGTTTGCTGGTTGTAACCAGTTTGCCAATGTAGAAACCATACAATCCCACCATATATGTTAATCGTTGCGCTGGTGGAAGATCTTGTATT
>NZ_JADNJJ010000011.1:0-15241 GCF_015554865.1 Collinsella sp. D33t1_170424_A12
GCCCGTTCGTCTAGCGGTTCAGGACGCCGCCCTCTCAAGGCGGAGATCACCGGTTCGAATCCGGTACGGGCTACCAACAGTTTTATCCCCGGTCTTTGACCGGGGATTTTTCTTGTATTTCGAGCACGGTTCATTTGCAGGATTTCTTCGCGGGCCCGCTTGAACGAAGCCGCTCGTTCACCAAGCTCGTTACCGTCACCAAACTCGTTACGGTGCGCCGCACCGTGCTGGCAGCTCCGTGCCGCACTAGAAAAGCGGCGCGCCGGATGAATGGCGCGCCGCTGCGGTTGGCTCTGGGCTAGAGCGTAAGGACGTTGCGGGGCAGCGTACGCTTCTTCCAGAGGGCGTCGAGCATATCCATGCCTTCAAGATCGAACGAGCGCGCCTCATCGTCGCCGTGGACGACCGGTACGGTCGCTTCGGCGCCGTCCCGGACCTCCAGGCCCGTGCAAGCGCCATCGTGCTCGATGTTCTCGCGCGCGATCGCAACCAGGGCATTCACTACGGCGGCTACGGGCGCGCCGAAGATCTCGGCGTCCCAGCCGTGCTCCTCCAGGTGCATGCGGGCCGTTACCGCATCGTGCTCGTCGACGCCCTCGAAGCCGCGCGGAAGCCATGCGCTTAGACGCACGGCGAGCTTGTTTTCAAGGCATTTGTCGTAGAAGAGGGCGCCGGTGAAACTCGTACAGGCGGCCGCGAGGCGCGGTGGTAGCGAATCCATCTCGCGAAACTCGCAAAACCCTTTGAGCCGCACATTGGGGAAGACCATCGAGAGCAGGTGGAAGAGCTCGCTGCGCGTAAGCGCGCGCTCGGCCATGATGTCGCGAGCATAGCGGCTTCCCGTCGAGCTGGTGACGTGCTGCTCATCGGTGAACAGGATAGGCTTCACGCCGGCGACCCACAGCGCATACTGTTCGAAGGTGAGCCCGGTGAGCGCTCCGGGCACGATGCCGCAGCGATCTACGTCAACGTGGTGCCAGATGAGAGAACGCGCCATGCCGGGCGTGGGTTTTCCACGAAAGACCGGCGCGTTGTCGAAGAGGAAGGCAAAGAGCGGCCCCAGCAACGTGCCCATGCGGTAGAGGCGCATGGCGTCCGCTTCGTCCTCGTAGTCGAGCGATACCTGCGTGGAGGCGCTGCAGCGCATCATATCGCGGGCGTAGCGGCCATGACGACTCAGATAGGCGTCCATGTCGCGGTAGCGTTCCTTGGGGATGAGCTCCAGGTTTTCGGGCGCTTCTACGAACGGGTCGTATCCCGCCGCAACGAGGCGCGCGTCGATCTCGAGCTCCTTCAGCACGTCGGCGAGCTGCGCATCGAATGCCTCTACGGCTCGGTAGAGGGCGCGCACGTTGGTTGCGGGTCCGGCGGACACCTCGAGCTGGGCCGCCGGCTCAAGCGACACGGTGACGCCGATGAGCTCGCCCGCAACCTCTAGTTTGTAGTCGAGGCCGAGTAGGTGGCCGTCGATGTACACGCGCTCGTCTTCGGGATGCATGGCGGCCAGCGCCCCGAGTATGGATGCGACGCCGTTCTCGCCTGCATAGGGGAGCGGGCGATCGGCTGCATCCACGAGGATGCGCTCGAGCTCGAAGCCGATGAGCTTTGCGCCGGGATTCTTCTCGCCACCTTCAAGCAGGCCGACCATGGCATCGAGGTTGCGTTGGAAGGTATCGGAGAAGACGGGGTTCCTATCAAGATGGCAATGGGACATGATTGCTCCTTGTGCTAAAGAGATGACCTTGTGTATGTACCCTGTTTGGTGCCGCATCCATCCCTCGTCGCTTCTTTTGAGCTCCTTGCGCTGCAAGGCGCTACTGGTAGCGCAGGCATTCCACCGGATCGAGCTTGGCTGCCCGCCGTGCTGGATAGAAGCCGAACAGCACGCCGATGATGAGCGAGATGCCCACCGCGAGCACGATGGTTCCAACGGAGAACGCGGGCGCCAGCGTGACGGAGCCGCCGTTGGCAGACAATGCCTGCAGGATGCCCATGTTGGTGACGACCAACGCGATGCCCCAGGCGGCCAGGTAGCCCACGATGGTGCCTATGACTCCGCCGAGCATGCAGATTGCGATGGATTCCATAAGGAACTGGTTGGTGATGTCGCGTCCGCGCGCACCCAGGGCGCGGCGCACGCCGATCTCGCGGATGCGCTCGGTTACGTTGGTGAGCATCATGTTCATGATGCCGATGCCGCCCACCAGCAGCGAGATTCCCGCTACGGCTCCTGTGATGAGCTGGAAGGCGGTGGTGAAGCTCTGCAGCGCATCGATCTGCGCCTTCATGCTGTAGACCCAGATGTAGTTCTCGATCTCGTCGTCGGGTACGTTTTGAGCTTTGGCGATGGCCTGTTTGATTCCCTCAAGAGCGCCTTCGGGGTCGGTTCCCTCGCGAACGAAGGCGATCGCCTGGTCGTAGGACCCCTGGGGAAGCCACGATAGCCCGCGTGAGACGGTCTTTGCCGGCATGAACACGTTCATGTAGTTGTCGTTGCCCATTCCGCCGCTTGCCGCGTCGGCTACGCCCACGATGGTATAGCTCGCGTTGTTGAGCTTGATCTGCTTGCCTATCACGTCGGCGTCGGGGTTGCCGAAGTACGTCTTCACGCCGCCGCGTTCGATGATGACCACGCGCGCCCCGCTTGCCTCCTCTTGGGCGTTGAAAAGCCGGCCCTCGATGAGCTTGACCTGCCCGGTGAGTTCGAAAAGCCTGGTCGACCCGCCGGTGACGGATACGCTGATATCGCGATCATCCATCTTGGTGGTGCTGAAGCCCGATACGATGCCCTCGGCAAAGTCGATCGAGGCGTTGAGCTTTTCGAGCTTGTTGATATCGGAGTCGGTGAGCGGCTTGGACGTGGTGATCTGCACCATGCGCGCCGCGTTGAGGCCCAGGCCGTTCAGCAGCGTCTGCTGGACGCCGCCGATGAGCGACGTCATGGCGATGACGGCGGCGATGCCGATCACGATGCCGAGCACGGTCAACAGCGTGCGGCCGCGGTTGGCTTCGAGGGCGCGCAGCGCCTCGCGCATCAGGTCGCGTGCATTCATAGGGTGCCTCCTCTCATGCTGGGTGCGCTGGCGGCCTCGCGGTAGAGGCGTCCGTCGCGGATGGTTACGCGGCGGTCGGCCTCGGCGGCAACGCTTGCGTCGTGGGTGATCAACACGATGGTCTTGCCCTGACGCTTGAGCGCGTGGAACGTATCGAGCACCATGCGGCCGGTGACCGAGTCCAGGTTGCCCGTGGGCTCGTCGGCCAGGATGATGGCGGGGTCGTTGACCAGGGCGCGGGCGATGGCGACGCGCTGCATCTGGCCGCCCGACAGCTCGTTGGTGCGGTGGTCGTAGTGGTCGACGGGCAGGCCAGTGGCGCGTAGCGCGTGGACGGCGCGCCGTTCGCGGTCCGCGCGCGGCACATCGGTGTAGGCGAGCGGCAGCATCACGTTGTCCAGCACGCTCATGCGCGGCAGCAGGTTGAAGCTTTGGAACACGAATCCGATGCGCGTTGCCCGAACCTCGGCCAGCTCGTCGTCGGTGAGCTTCGCCACGTCGATCCCTTCGAGCAGGTACGTGCCCGAAGTGGGCGTATCGAGGCAGCCCAGTATGTTCATGAGGGTGGACTTGCCCGAGCCCGAGGGGCCGATGATCGCCAGAAACTCGCCGGGCATCACGCTGAGCGAGACGTCGTGCAGGATGTGGGCGAGGCCGGCTTCGGACTCGAAGATCCTGTGTATATGGCGGATATCGATGACCGGCCTCATTTCAGGACCGCCGTTCCGCTGCCGGTCACCGCGCCGCCGTCCATCTCGCCATCGAGCATCGCTCCCGAGATGACGAGCGCCTCGTCACCCGTGAGCGGCGAGCGCGCCATGTCGGGGTTCTCGCCTTCGGGCGCGTCCTCGGGCTTGCCTACCACGGCGAAGTCGTCGTTTTGCGCCACCACCTGAACGTCCACGCGCGTATGCTCGGAGGTCTCGGGGTCGGTTTCCACCACCACGTAGTAGTGCTCGCCGTCGTCGCTCATAAGGGCGATGGACGGCACCATCACCACATCTGCCAGATGCTCGGTCATAAGGTCCACGTTGGCCGTCATACCTGGCTTGAGGCGGGCGTCGGGCGCCTCGATGAGGACGTCAACGGCGAACTGCACGGCGCCGGAGTCGCCGTAGTACATGCCCGACGCGTCGCCGGTGGCGGTCGAGGCGATGTTGGATACCTTTCCGGTGAGGGTGAGGTCCTCGAAGGCGGGGAAGGTGATGGAGGCCTGCTGGTCCTTCGCCACGGTGGCGATCTGCTCCTCGCTCACCTGGATAGTCACCTTCATCTGGGAGAGGTCGGCGATCTGCATGAGCGGCTGGCCGTTCTCGGTGGCGGCGCTTACGGGGGCGCCCACCTTCGCGTTCATGGCCACGACGTTTCCGGCTATGGGCGCCACCACCGTGCGCGCGGCCGCGGCTGCGACGGCGGCGTCGTATGCGGCGCGTGCGCCTTCGAGTGCGAACGTCGCCTCGTCTACGGCATCCTGCGAGACCGCGGTCGTCTGCTGGCCCGTCTCGGGATCGACGACGGCGTCACCTCGCCGAGCGGCGGCGAGGGCGCTCTTCGCGCTGTTGAGCGAGCGCTCGGCCTCCTTCACCGCGCGGTCGAGCTCGTCGTTCCTGATCACCATGAGGACGTCGCCCTTGTTGACGGCCTGGCCGGCGGCCACGCGGATCTCGGCGATGGTGCCGCCCGTCTCGGGGGCGATCACGGTGCTCGAGAGCGGTTGCAGCGTGCCCGATGCGCCGATGGCGGTCTCGTAGTCGCCGCGCATGGCGAAGTCGGTCACCACGCCCGATTCCGCGTCGTCTTTGGGGGCGAACACGGCGACGCCGAGCGCGCCCAGCGCGAGGACGCCTGCGATGGCACCCACCGCGATACCGCGGCGGATGAGCTTCTTCTTGCGACGCTCCGCGCGCCGGGCTTTGAGCGCGGCGTAGGCTTCGGCATCGCTGCCGGGTGCCATGTCGTCGTCCGAGGCGGCGCCCGCGGGGACGTTCGGGTCGATGAGGGGCGGTAGCGCCTGGGTCGGATTGGCCTCGAGGCGCGGGATGGCCGGCACATCCGGACTGGCGGGGACGGGGGATGCGCTGCTGGATGCAGGGACATCGTTGAGGGGCTTGATGGGGTCGCTCATGGGTCCTCCTTATAGTTGACATGAAAGGGGTGTTTGAAACGGGCTATATCGATTCTTCGCGCAGCGTGGTTACGATCGAATCCGATCTTGCCTGCCGCAGGGCGAACATGGTGGACGCGGCCAGCACGACGGCCACGAGCGCGACGGCTAGAAGCATCCAGCCGAGGGGCAGGACGAAGCCAGCTCCTACAGCTTCCACTCCTATGACGCGGTAGAAGAAATAGGCCGCGCCTGCCCCTACGGCCAAGCCTCCCAGCAGACCCCTCAGCGCGTACGACAGGCATTCGAGGGTTATCATGCGCCAAAACGCCCGGTCGTCCATGCCTATGCTTTTGAGCATGGCGAACTCGCGCCGTCGCAGGATCAGTGAATTGCTCAGCGTGTTGAACACGTTGCCGATGGCGATGGCGATCGTGATGCCGGTAAAGCAGCTGACGAAGAGGCGGATCGTGTCGTAGGCGAGGCGCGACGTCCGAGTGTTCTCGGCGTTGTTGGTGAGCCAGGTCTGCTGCCATGCCTCATCGCTCAATTCACCGGCCATGATGTTCCTCATCGCCGCTTCGGCTGCTCGTGCATCTTCGACGTCGAACGCGAGGTAGACCGGTATCGAATTGCTCGAGGATCCCGGTTCGGTGTGGAAGGCGAGCGGCGTCCCTATGCCGCCGACAAGGGGGGAGGCTACGAGATGTTCCGAGGCGGCGGCGAGGGCGGGGAGCGCTGTTGCGGGCAAGACGATGGTGGGCCAATAGTAATCGGTTCCAACCAGAGAGCCGGGGCTCGTCGCTACGATCGCCCCGATCGGTATGTCTTCGGAATCGAGGAGCGCTTCGCTGAGCGGGATCTCCGCCGGCTCGTCATCATGCGCGGCGGTATCATCGAGTTGATCGTAATAGGCGCATGGTTCGCCGTTGGGGTTTACCGCCACATCGGTGAAATAGAGGCCTTCATGTTCCCGTAGATGCGTGAATATTTGTAACGAACCCGTGTCTTCGAAGGGGTCGCGTCGGACGGTGCGCGAATCGCGTGCGCGCATGGTGCCGTTGAGCCCGAGCGCCACGGGGTGGGCGGGGTCGTTGTAACGTGCTTGGTCCAGTCCGTTCCCATCCAGCAGGCCCTTCCAGCTGGCTGCGTCAACGAACAGGGCGGTAACGGGTGTGTATATGCTTCCGTCGTCCGCTTCCCGGCGCTGGCCCCCATCGGTATCTGCCGAATCGTCCGGATCGAGTAGGCCGGCTTCCATCCGCCCATAGAGCGACAGGTAGATGCTGTACCCGCGGGGCCGTGCGCCCGATACGGACCCGAGCGAGCGGTATGCCGATTCGATCGCGTCGATGCCGTCCGCGGTTGTTTCCGATTCCAGGAGGGTACGTTCAAGTGTGATATCGATATCTCCGAAGCCCGGATCGACGGAGGCCATGAGCTCGTCCATGTACTGGGATAGCGAGCCTGAAATGAGGATAAGCGCCACGGCGACCGCGAGCGAAACGACGCCCGCACGGCTCTTCGCGGGCCCGCGCGTCATGCTTCGGTGTGCGAGCAGGCCGGGTACGCCGAAGAGCCGCAGGCGCATCTCGTCGATGCGCGAGCGCATGCGGCGACGGCGCGTGCTCCGCCTGCGTGCGCGCGACCCATAGTCTCGCGTCTGCCTGATAGCCTCGATGGCGGGCGCGCGCCCGGCCCGCAGGGCCGGCCAAGCAGCGCTGATCGCCACGGCGGCGGCGGTGAGCAGCGCCGACGCTATCAAGAGGCCGGGCCTCACGGTGAGCGGGGCCGCTCCGCCCGTGTGGAGCGTCGTCTGGTCGACCAGGGCGCTCACGCCCTCGCTTGCAAAGGAGAGGACCGAGTTGGCGCCCAGTATACCGAGTCCGATACCCAGCGGGATGCCTATGGCTGCGAGGATGACGGCCTCGGTGAATACGGTGGCGCGAATCTGGCGCGCGCTCGCGCCGATCGAGGCGAGAAGCCCGTATTCGCGCGTGCGCTCGGCTACCGCGATGGCGAACGCGTTGTATATGAGGGTGATCGAGGCGAGGGACACGATAAGCGCTAACAGCGCTGCGAGGGCGTAGAGCGATCCCCAAACGGATTCCTCGTCGTAGATGCCTTGATATTTCAGCAGGTCTTCATGGGGCTCTGCGGTGGCGGGCGCCGGCGAGATGCCGGTCTTCGAAATCTCGGCTTCCCGTGCATCGTCGTTCGAATACTCTTCCATAAAGCGGCTGATATCGTCGCGCGCACGCATATTCGTCGTTATCAATACGTCGTGCGACCGGGCCGCCAGGCTATCGGGCTGTACGAATCCCAGGTAGCCTGCGTTGCTCGACCACGTATCCGGTATATAGTCCATGTCGCCGCTATAGAAGCCCACGACGGTGAAGCGCTGCGCGGGCTGTGCGTCCGCCAGCCACTCGGTTATGACGTCGCCCGCGGGCGACGGCGTCATCTTCGTGCCGCCCCGCGCCATCGCGGCCCGTGTGCCCCCGCTTTGCTCGTCGCTGTAGACGCGCTGGCCCACCGCGAGCTCGATCGTGGTGCCTACGGCGATGGGCCCATCCCAGTTGGCGCGAGGAACGTCATCGTCCCTGCCGGATGAGGGCAGCGGACTGTAGAGATGCTGGCCGTCTGCCGTGGTCGCGCCCTTCAGATCGCGTCCCAGCACGAGTTCGCCGGGCGCTTGGGGCGCGCGGCCTTCTGCGATATAGGGGAGCGAGGCTAGGCCCCGCACGCGCTCTTCGGTGGGCCATGGCTCCAAGGTGAGGTAGCGCCCCCAGTAGCCCTCGAAGCTGCGCGGCATCAGCGCATGCCCGTAGATTGCCTGGTCGTAGTAGTCGGTTACGCGCTCGTCGCTCGAAAGGTCCTCGAGGACATCGCTATCGATGTCGTGGATGCGCACCTGCCACGCGCCTTGGGCGATGAGCTCTGCGTTGAGCAGGCCGCTGTAGAGGGTGGCCGCTGTAGTGAAGATCGCGGTGATGAGCGCGCAGGAGAGCGCGATACCCGTTATGGCGACGATGGTGCGCGCGGGGTTGCGCTGGAGCGACCGACGCACGAACCTGCCGAGCGCGTCGCGGCGCAGCTGCGTGCCGCCACGGCTGCCGATGGGTGCCGGTTGCGGGGTGGGAGCGTTGCTCATGGCTGCGGCCTGCTTGTATCGCGGACGATGCGACCATCCTCGATAGCGATGACGCGGTCGGCCATGAGGGCTATGTCCTCGTCGTGCGTGATCACCACGAGGGTTTGCTTGAAGCGCTGGTTGGACGCGCGCAGCAGCCGCATGATCTGGGCGGAATTGCGCGTGTCCAGGTTGCCCGTGGGCTCGTCGGCCAGGATGACGGCGGGTGCGTTCATGAGGGCGCGCCCGATGGCGACGCGTTGCTGCTGTCCGCCGGAGAGCTGGTTGGGAAGATAGCGCTCCTTTCCTGCAAGGCCGAGCGCATCGATGAGCTCGGCCAAGCGCTTCTGGTTAACCTCGCGTCCGTCCATAAGAACGGGAAGCGTCATGTTCTCTACGACGTCGAGCACGGGGATGAGGTTGTAGAACTGGTAGATGAGGCCGACTTCGCGCCTGCGGAATACTGCAAGCTGCTCGTCGCTGCCTGCGAAGATATCCTGCCCTTGTAGCTTGACCGTGCCCGATGTGGGCCGGTCGACGCCACCCATAAGGTGCATGAGCGTGGACTTCCCCGACCCCGACGAGCCGACGATGGCGATGAACTCGCCCGCATCGACCGTGAAGCTTACATCTTCGAGTGCGCGTACGGCGGTGTCGCCCGATCCGTAGACCTTGCCGAGGTGTTCGATGCTCAGGATGCTCACATGCACCTCCTTTTGCGGGGAAGGGGCGCCGAGTCGCGTGGCGTCCCTTCCGAATATGCGTACTAGCATACTGCCAGTTTGGGGTTACCTGGCCGTGACCTCCGGGTGACAGTTCTGTCATAAAGGCTGTTCGGCCTGTGTAGAAAGCTCACAGTAGTTGACTAACGGACAAATGTGGTAATAGTATCTTGGAAATCAGGTTGGAATTGCTGCGCCTTTGAAATGGGCGTATGCCCAAATTCGATTGGATGCGCATATGCCTAAGAACGGCACCCATATCGATCGCCGCGTGCTCAGGAGCCGTAAGGCGATCATCGACGCCTTCGATCGCCTGCTCGAAGACCATGATTTCAAGCAGATCACGGTGTCGGCTATCGCGCGAGAGGCCAATATCGACCGCAAGACCTTCTATGTTCATTTTGGAACGATCGACGGTCTTCTCGATGCCATCGCCGAAGAGCGGGTTGAAGAGCTGCTCGACGCTATGGAGGAAGCGTATCGCGATGCGCCTAAGGACGAAGAGATCTCGCTCGCTCTGCGCCGGTTCTTCGAGATCGCCAACCGCCTTGTGTATTCCAGGCTCGTTCAGCACTGTATGGATCGCAACTCGATTCCCGCCGAGGAGCTCCTTTCACGGTTCCTCGTGCCTTTTAAGCGCAAGCTCATCGAACGCGACCTGCAGGTGGCCAAGCTTCCGCCACATCAGCTCGATTTCTACCTGTCGTTTCTCATGGCGGGAATCTTCTCCATCTATCGCTCGTGGCTCAAGTCCGATCGCTCCACCCCCATCGAGGAGGTTTCGAGCATCGCTAACGACCTGATTCTCAACGGGCTGCGGGGACTTGAGGACGAGCCGGGTTCCGCATCGGCTGGGAATCCGGGCGGCGTCCAGTAACATCGGTGCCGGGCGGTGACGCGCGCTGTGTTAGCATACCCAGGAGAGTATAACGGCCCCTGGCCGCTTGACGTGGGAGGTCTCGCGCATGGCACCGCGCATTTTACTTGTTGAAGATGACCGACTCATCATCGAGGCCCTGTCGGAGCTGCTGAGCGGCGAGGGCTATGCTATCGATGTGGCTTCCACGCAAGACGAGGCGATCGCCTTGGCGCTGGGTGACGGGCCCGATGGTCTTGCTGCCCGTCCATATGCGTTGCTCCTCCTCGACGTGACCTTGGCGCAGGGCAACGGCTTCGCCGTATGCAGTGCGGTCAAGCAGGCTCGTCCGAATGTTCCCGTCATCTTCCTCACGGCTTCCGACGATGAATTCAATACCGTGGCCGGTATCCAGATGGGCGCCGACGACTATATCGCAAAGCCGTTTCGGCCCCGCGAATTGCTCGCGCGCATCGCGGCGGCCATCCGTCGTTCGGGCGCATCTCATGGGGTTCTGCAGTTTGGACCGTTGAGCATCGATGTCGACCGCGCGCATGTCGAGCGAAACGGGACCGACATCGTGCTGTCGGCGCTTGAATACCGGTTGTTGCTGCTGTTTGCCACCAACAGGGGCAAGCTCGTCTCGCGCGATATGATTCGCGAAGCTCTGTGGGATGAGGCGGGTACGTATATCGAGGAGAACACGCTTTCTGTCTACATCAAGCGGCTGCGCGACAAGATCGAGGATAATCCCTCGGAGCCGCGTATGATCGTGACGGTGCGCGGCTTGGGCTACAAGGCGTTTGGGTAGGTGGTGGCGATGCTCATGCGCAACCGCGAGCTACGACGGTTCTTCCTGCTGTATATCGGCTTATCGCTTGCGTTGTGCGCATGCGCGTACGCTTGCTGGGGTCGTTCCATCGCCCTGTGGACTGCAGCGTGCAGCTTGGTCCTCGGGGCCGCGGTGGGGCTGTTCACCTACCTTCGCTACCGCGATATCGCACGTATCTCGGCCCGTATCGACGCGGTGCTGCATGGCGAGCGAGACCTCTCCCTGTCCCATATGCGCGAGGGGGAGCTGGCGGTCCTTACAAGCGAGCTCGATAAGATGGTTTCCCGGCTGTATCTCACGGCCGACGAGCTCGAGGGCGAGACCCATGCCCTGGCCGATTCCCTGGCGGATATCTCCCATCAGCTGAAGACGCCGCTCACGTCGTTATCCTTGCTTTCGGAGCTTATGCGCAAGCGGCTCATGGAGGCTCGAGGCGGCCTTTCGCCTCAGGATGTTCGCGATATGATCGATCGTCTGCGCGTGATGCAGGGGCTTCAAGAGCGCATCCGATGGCTCATCTCGGCCTTGCTCAAGATGGCGCGGCTCGATGCCGGCGCGATCGACCTCGCGCGGGCCGAAGTCCGTGCTGAAGACGTGGTGCGTCGCTCTGCCGAGGCGCTCGCGATTGCATTCGACTTGGCCGATGTTTCGCTTTCCGTCGAGGTTCAGCCCGAGGCCGCGTTTTGGGGTGATGAGGCGTGGAGCGTCGAGGCCTTGTCCAACGTTCTTAAGAACTGCCTGGAGCATGCGGGGCGCGGCGGCGCCGTGCGCGTGACGGCGAGCCAAGATGCGCTCGCGTGCCGCATTCGCGTGGAAGATACCGGTCCTGGAATCTCCGAGGAGGACCTACCGCATATCTTCGAGCGGTTCTACCGCGGCGCGGCCGATGATGGCGAAGACGCCCGCTCCTCCGAGGTCGATCCATGCGGCATGGGCATCGGGTTATCGCTTGCGCAGAGCTTGGTGGCCGCCCAGGGCGGCGCTATGCGCGCATCCAACGTGCGTGATGCGAACGGGGCGGTGCTGGGTGCTCGTTTCGATATCGTGTATTTCAACATGAACGTATAGGGCTGCCGGTCGGTTGTCGTATACGGTTGCCCGCGTCGATAACGATTGCGGGCGCCGGACGCCGCGATGCATCCGGCGCCCGCGGCGCTTCACTCTATGGATGATGGCGTTGCCTGGGGCATTCGCTACCAGTGCACGATCACGCAGATGCCTTCCTTGATCAGGCCGTACAGTTCTGCAGCCTTCTCGGGCGGCAGGTTGATGCAGCCGTGGCTGCCCACGCTCTTATACGCGTTGGGGTTGGAGAAGTTCGACGCGGCCTGCCAGCTGGCATCGTGCAGGCCGATGGCCTGGCCGACGAAGGGCATCCAATACTTGACGGGCGTCTTATATTCGGGCTCGCCCGTTTCGGGGTCCTTCTTGCCTACCAGAACGATATTGGTGCCGCAGCTATTCATTCGGTAGATACCGGTGGGCGTTTCATTTCCCAGGTTTGGATTGCCGGTGATGCACCCCGACTCCCATTGCAGGGAACCGTTGGCGTCGTAATAGCGGGCGTGCTGCTCGGACAGGTCGATATCGACGTATTCGGCCCAATCCTTCTCGCCGGGCTTGGTGTAGACCGCGCCCTTGCTCTTGAGCGGTACGACCAGATCACCCGTCTGCTTGTTGGCGACCGCTTGCTCGATGGCCTTGGCAAGCCCTGCGGAATCGACGATCCAGCCATAATTGCCGCCGCCGACGGTTACCACTTTGCCGTCGGGGCGGGTGTAGGTTCGCTCGCTGCCGGCGGTGTCGAGGTCGTCATCGAGCTCGTAAGCCCAGGCCGTGATGCTCTCCAGATCGAGCGATGGCTTGAGGTTCTCGTCGAATACGATCCAGGCGGCGAGTTCCTTGCCGCCGAGTTTCGCGACGGAATGGCCCTCCATCTTGATGTCGACATTGGTGCCGATGAGCTCGTTTGCCGCCTTGCAGGCAGCTTCAAGCTGCTCGTCGGTAGCGTCGCCGCCCAGGGTCGCAAAATCGCTCGCGTCGAGTTGTACGCTGGATTCGAGCTTGAACAGGGCTTCTTTCACGTGTTTGAGCGCGGGCTCGTAATTGAGCTTCACATTGGTCTTGGCGCGTTCGAGCGTGAAGATGCCCTGCTCCTCATCATAGGCGCTCGGGGCATCGAAGGTGCCGCTGCGGCCCTCGTTATAGGCTTCGACCGCTTGGGCGAACGAGGCGTCGAACGCGGCTTCGTCGAACCCGGGGGCGGGGTCCTGGGGGGACGCTGCGGCTGCGCCCTCGCCGCCCTGCCCGGCAAGTGCCTCTGCGAGCTTGAACGGCCAGGCGAAGGGCTCGTTTCCCTTGATGAGGCTATCCGCCCATTTCGCTACATCGACGGGCAGCCCGTTGTCTTTTGCGGAATAGGTCCATGAGAAGTCGTTGCCGTCAACGGCGAGGGTGTAGGCTTGCGCAGATGCCTCGACGCGGCTCTTCGCAGCGTCTCGGCCCATGAACGAGACGTCTACGCCGGCGATCGTCGTGCCGGGATAGTAGATATTCGAGAATGCCAAGGCGCCTCCGAGATAGAGGACGGCTACGACGCCGACGGCGATACCCGCTCCGATGAGCGCGCGACGGTTGGAGCGGGTGCTGGGCTTCGTCGTCTGGCGCGATGAACCGGCGTTGGGTTCACACGGCTCGGCGATGGGCGCCTGCGGGGCGGTGACGTTTTTCGGCCCCGTAGCTTCCATCGCTCGCGTCTCCATCGACGCGACCTGCTCGGTGTGCGAGGGGTTGCTTCGAGGGGTGGCGGGATCAGGAAGGTTTCGCATGGCGGCGGCGCGCTGGGCATCGCACGGGGGATTGATGGGCTGGTCCGTCGTTGCGCGCGTCTGGCCGGAATCGTCTTGGGTCTGGTACTGAGAAGTGTGCATGGGCAAGCTTCCTCGAAACGCTATTGAAGGTAATTGGTTAGCAATTCTTCATTATAGGTCGAAGATGATATGAAGTTGGCATGAGCTTAGGGATTACATGGTTACAGAGCCGTCGAGCGCGCCCCGCAGCGAGCGCACGCGCTCTTTGCCGAGGGCGCCTGCGCGATGCCTCCCTTGGCGGTCTCGCGCAGCGAGGCGGGCAGCGCGCGCCCCACGGCGAGCATGACGGATGCCATCTCGTCGAAGGGAACGAGGCTCGGCACGCCTGAGAGCGCGAGCTGCGCCGAGGAGAACGCGCATGCCACGCCGATGGCGTTACGGTTCTGGCAGGGTACCTCCACGAGGCCGCCCACGGGGTCGCATACGAGGCCGAGCAGGTTGGCGAGGGCGATAGCTGCAGCATCGAGCGATTGCTGCGGCGTGCCGCCATGCATGCTTACCAGTGCGGCCGCGGCCATGGCGGCGGCGGAACCCACCTCGGCCTGGCATCCACCCTCGGCGCCGGCTACGCAGGCCGAGGTCGAAAGGATGAGGCCGACGGCGGCCGCGCAGTAGAGCGCATCGGCGATGGCGTCGTCGTCAAGCTCGAGCGCATGCGCCGCTGCGAGCACGCATCCGGGGACAACGCCTGCGGAGCCGGCGGTGGGCGCCGCTACGATGACGCCCATGGTGGCGGAACGCTCGAGCACGGCCATGGCGCGGGCTACGGCTTCGGTCTGCGTGGGGCCCATGAGGCTGGCGGACAGGCGCCCGCCCGCCAGGTGCACGTCGCGCGCCTGTCCATCGAGGAAGCCGCCGAGCGAGCGTTGCGGATGCTCGAGCGGGGCGGTGGTCTCGCTCCGCATGACCTCGATCACGCGGTCCATCTGCCTGCGGGCGATATCGGGGCTGGTCATGAGCTCCTCGCGCAGCCTCATCACCGCGCCGATTCCGAGGTCGCGTTCGGCGCTTGCGGCGAGCAGTTGGGCCGCATCGTCGAAGAGGTCGGGCACGGATACCCCGGGACCCAGGGTGGAGACGGAGCCGGGGAGCTCGATGAAGGTGGCGTAGTTTACCAGGTCGAGCGCGCGTACGACGGGGAGTACATCGCGTTGCGCGGCGCCGTCGGTTTCGAACACGGAGTACGCCTGGCCGCCCGCCTCGGTGCGGTAGGTGCGGCAGAAGGCAATGTTGAGCTGAGCCTTCGCCAGGGCGCCCGTGAGTGCTGCCAGGGCGCCCGGTGCGTCGCGATGGGCAACGAACAGCGTGGTATACAGACCCGAGATCTCCACGTGGACGCCGTTGATCGCGCTGATGCGCATGCGCCCGCCGCCAAGGCTCTCGCCTCGCACGTCGGTTATGGCGCCGCTCGTGCTTTCAAGGTGTATATCGACTGTGTTGGGATGGATGGACGGGTCGTCTCCGCCGATGGCGAATTCGTATGCCAGGCCGTGTTCGCGAGCCAGTTCGAAGGCTTCGCGAATGCGTTCGTCATCGGTATCGAAGCCCAGGATGCCGCCTACGAGGGCGCGATCGGTGCCGTGCCCGCGGTAGGTGTGGGCGAAGCTGTTCCACAGGGTGAAGCGAACGGATGCGACGTCGCCCTCGATGAGCGTCGCCGCCACGCGCGCG